>NZ_JBNNWE010000135.1:0-12336 GCF_050280905.1 Pseudomonas sp. NPDC086278 | reverse complement strand
GACGGTGATGTTTTCCGAAGTCACCGAAGTGCGTGACGCCATTTACCTGCTGACCTCGCGTGCCGAAACTGAGGCCGTGGCGCAGGAACTGGTGCAGCGGCAAGGTGTTGGTCACCCCGCGAATGTGCCCGGAAACCACCGACACCGCCCCGAACTCGCCCATCGCCCGCGCGGTACACAGCACCACGCCGTAGATCAGGCCCCATTTGATATTGGGCACGGTGACGTGCCAGAACATCTGCCAGCCATTGGCGCCCAGCAGGCGCGCGGCCTCTTCTTCCTGCGTGCCTTGTTCCTGCATCAGCGGGATCAGTTCACGCGCCACGAACGGCACGGTGACGAAGATCGTCGCCAGCACGATGCCCGGCAAGGCGAAGACGATCTGGATGTCGTGATCCTGTAGCCAGGGCCCGAAGAACCCTTGGGCGCCGAACATCAGCACGTAGACCAGACCGGCAATCACCGGCGACACCGAGAACGGCAAGTCGATCAGCGTGACCAGCATGCTTTTGCCACGGAACGAGTACTTGCTCACGCACCAGGCGGCACTGACGCCAAATACCACGTTCAGTGGCACTGAAATCAGCACGGCAATCAGCGTGAGTTTCAGCGCGGAAAGCGCGTCCGGCTCAAAGATCGCGGTGAAGAACGCGCCCAGGCCGTTTTTCAGGCCCTGGGACACCACGATAAACAGCGGCAACAGCAAAAACAGCGCAAAGACTAGCCAGCACAGGCCGATCAGGATTCGCCGCGAGGTGGCACTGCCACGGCGGGCGGCGTTGGCCGAGGAAGCGGCGCTAATAGACGATTGGGACATGGTTCGCGCCTCCTTATGGGGTTTCGATGCGGCGTTGCAGCAAGTTGATCAGCAGCAACAGAACGAAGGAAACCACCAGCATCAGTACACCAATGGACGTGGCGCCGGTGTAATCGTACTGGTCCAGTTTGACCATGATCAGCAGCGGCAGGATCTCGGTTTTCATCGGCATGTTGCCGGCGATGAAAATCACCGATCCGTACTCGCCGACCCCGCGGGCAAAGGCCAGCGCGAAACCGGTCAACCAGGCCGGGAGCAATGCGGGCACCAGAATGTAGCGGAAGACCTGCAAAGGTCTTGCACCGAGGCACGCCGCTGCTTCTTCGACTTCACGCGGAATATCGGCCAATACCGGCTGTACGGTACGTACTACGAATGGAAGCGTCACAAACGTCAGCGCAAGTGTGATGCCGAGGGGGGTATAGGCGATCTTGAAACCCAGGTCCGCTGCAAATTGCCCCACCAAACCGGCAGGGGTGTACAACGCGGTCAGTGCAATACCGGCCACGGCGGTGGGCAGTGCGAAGGGCAAGTCGATCATCGCGTCGATGATCTTGCGACCGGGGAAGGTATAGCGCACCAGCACCCAGGCGAGCAGCGTGCCGATGATGCCGTTGATGATCGCGGCATACAGCGCGGTGCCGAAGCTCAGCTTCAACGCCGCCAGCACCCGTGGCGCCGAGATAATTGCCCAGAACTGATCCCAGGTGAGTTGAGCGGCATGGACGAACATCGCCGCCAGCGGGATAAGCACAATCAAGCTGAGGTACACCAAGGTGTAGCCCAGCGTCAGCCCGAAGCCGGGTATGACGGGGGAGATACGACGCGACATAAAAGTCCTTGGTTAAAAATCGATCCGCTAAACGCACTCATGTGGGAGCAGGCTTGCTCGCGAAAGCGGCGTGTCAGTCAACATTGTTATCGACTGACACTCCGTCTTCGCGAGCAAGCCCGCTCCCACATGTCATGCGCCTGAGCATAAGGGCCGTAGTGTGGCTTCAGTCAGATTACTGCGCTTGGTAAATCTGGTCGAACACGCCACCGTCATTGAAGAATTTCGGTTGCGCGGTTTTCCAGCCCCCGAAGTCCTTGTCGATGGTCACCAGGTCCAGTTTCGGGAACTGATTGGCGTACTTGGCGGCGACGTCCTTGTCACGTGGACGATAGAAGTTTTTCGCTGCAATTTCCTGACCGGCCGGGCTGTACAGGTGCTTGAGGTACGCCTCGGCGATCTGCTCGTTGCCCTTTTTCTCGGCGTTCTTGTCGACCACGGCCACTGGAGGCTCGGCGAGGATCGACAGCGACGGCACGACGATGTCGAACTTGTCCGCGCCGCCGTCTTCTTTCAGCGCCAGGAACGCTTCGTTTTCCCAGGCCAGCAGCACGTCACCCTGACCGTTGTTGACGAAGGTGATGGTCGAACCGCGAGCACCGGTGTCCAGCACAGGCACGTGCTTGAACAGGGTTTGTACGTATTCTTTGGCTTTGGCTTCGTCACCGCCGTTGGCTTTCAGGCCGTAGGCCCATGCCGCCAGGAAGTTCCAGCGCGCACCGCCGGAGGTTTTCGGGTTTGGCGTGATCACCGACACGTCATTCTTGACCAGGTCACCCCAATCCTTGATGCCTTTCGGGTTGCCCTTGCGCACCAGGAACACGATGGTCGAGGTGTACGGCGTGCTCGCATCCGGAAGGCGCTTCTGCCAATCGGCGGGCAGGGTCTTGCCGAGCTTGGCGATTTCATCGATGTCACCGGCCAGGGCCAGGGTCACCACGTCGGCGCGCAGGCCGTCGATCACCGCACGGCCCTGCTTGCCCGAACCGCCGTGGGATTGCTGGATTTTCACGTTGTCGCCAGCGTGGTCTTTCTGCCAGAACTTGATGAATTCAGCGTTGTAATCCTGGTACAGCTCACGCGTCGGGTCGTACGAAACGTTAAGCAGCTCGTAATCCTTGGCAACCGCGGAACCAGCAAAAAGGGCACTGGCCAGGGCGGCCAAAGCGAAATGGCGAATCGACGACATGGTGAAAGCTCCTGGAATTCTGATTGTGTTGGCTTTTTTTATGGTGTGCTGGACGCGGTTTGCCGTTGCTTAGCTCGGTTTGTTGCTCGGGTTCTGCAAACGGAATTTTTCTTTGCGCTCGATCTGGACGACCTGGGCGTTGTGCACGGTGATCTCTACAGCGCCGAAGCGCAGGTCGCGCAGTGCGCTCTGGATCTCACGCAAAATGGTGGCTTCGTCTTGACCGTCAACGCTACGCAGGGATGCGCTCATGGTGCTGCTCCTTCGACTGAGAGGTTGCCTGGCAGTGTCGGCACTGCTTGCGGCGTGAGAGCAATAGTAGAGAGACGCGGATATTCTTAAAAAGACTATTTAAGAATGTTTATATAACCAGAAAATATTATCTGAGGGGACGCGGGGTTACGCGCATCTGGAGCATCGACGCGCCTCTGCCGGGGCGTAGGTGACTAATTGATTGCCGGGGCACTCATCCAATCCAACTGCTCGGCCGGCACCGGTCGGCCGAACCAGTAACCCTGCCCCAGATCACAATGCTGCTCGCGCAGAAAACCGGCCTGCTCGACCTGCTCGATCCCTTCGGCATGCACCTGCATGCCCATGCTTTGCGCCAGCGCGATGATCACTCGGACAATCGCCGCGTCGTCCTCGTCCCACGGCAATCCGGCAACGAATCCTTGATCGATCTTGAGTTTCTGCACCGGCAAGCGCTTGAGCCGCAGCAATGACGAATACCCCGTGCCGAAGTCATCGATGGCCAGCTTGACGCCGAGTTCACGCAGACGGTGCATCTGCTCCAGCGCCACTTCCGGGTCTTCCATCACCGCGCTTTCGGTGACTTCCAACTCCAGAAATGCCGGCTCCAGCCCGGTGTCGTGCAGTGCTTGCGCGACCTGTTGATACAGCTCACGACGCGCAAACAAGCGGGACGAGATATTCACCGCGACGAACGACAGCGACACCCCTTCGGCTTGCCACTGGCACATCTGCCGACACGCCTGCTGCATCACCCAGGCATCGATCTCGGCAATCAATCCCGTGCGCTCGGCGATGGGGATGAACTCTGCCGGCGACACCAGCCCGCGCTGGGGATGCTCCCAGCGCACCAGCGCCTCGACGCCGATCAGGCCACTGGACTTGAGGTCGTGGACCGGTTGGTAGTACACCCGCAACTCGTGCTGCTCCAGCGCGCGGCGCAGTTCGAAAGCGATTTCGACACGTTGCTGCGCATGGGCGGTCAACTCCTCGGTGTACAGCGCGTAGCCGTCGCGGCCGGCGCTTTTAGCCTTGGACAGTGCCGAGTCGGCGTTGCGCAACAGTTGCTCGGCACTCAGCGCATCACTGGGAAACAGGCTGATGCCGACGCTGCCATTGATAAACAGCCGATGCCCGTCGATCGGGAACGGCTCCTTCAACTCATCGAGAATGCTTTGCGCCAGCGCCGCTGCCTGCACCAGTTGCGGACAACTTTCGGCGAGTACCGCGAATTCGTCACCGCCCAGGCGCGCCAAGGTGATGCCAGGCCCGAACAGCCCCTGCAACCGCCCCGCCACCGCTTTGAGCAGTTGATCACCGACGTTATGGCCGAGGCTGTCGTTGATCATCTTGAAGTGATCCAGATCGATCATCAGCAACGCGCAACCGCGCTTGTGGATCTGCGCCGACGCCAGCGCCTGCTTCGCACGATCGGTAAACAACAGGCGATTGGGCAGATCGGTCAATGGATCGTGGTGCGCGAGGTGCGTCAGTTCGTGCTCGGAGTTCTTGATGGCGCTGATATCGGAAAACACCGCCACGTAATGACTGAGCTGCCCGTGATCGTCATGAATGCGGCGGATGGTCTGCCACTGCGGGTAGATTTCACCGCTTTTGCGTCGGTTCCAGATCTCCCCGCTCCATTCGCCGGTGCTGTCGAGCGTGGCAAACATTGCCTGATAGAACTGCGGCGGATGGTGCCCGGACTTGAACAGGTTCGGCCGCTGCCCCAGCACCTCGTCAGTCTGGTAGCCCGTAATTTCCATAAACGCCCGGTTCACATGGACGATCAGCCCTTCGCGGTCGGTGACCAGCACACCCTCGCGGGTGCAATCGAACACGGCGGCGGCCTGGCGCAAGCGCTCCCGGTCTTCGCTGCGCTCACGCAGCCTCGCGCCGATACCAAGACAACCGAACAGGCGTGCCCGAGCGATAAAGATCAAACCAGCGCTGAGCACCACCCACGCATAACCGCTGATCAGTTGCCACCGTAGAAGGTCAGCGGAATCATCGAAGAAACTGTTCAATAAATAACCACTGAACTGTAACCAGACACCAGAAAGCACCAGGTAGAGCAGCGCTGCACGCAAAGCATCGCGATATGTGGCAGACATTCGGCGGTCCATGTCCCTACAAATAGCTGGGGATTATAGTTAAAGGAAACATCCAGCCACTCTTATCTGAAAGGGCGACTGGTTTTATCTGTGAGCTTAGTGATAATGCAACGGCTGTTTTTTTCTTTATCGAGGGCCCTATAGCCTATGTGGTACGAAGGTTTTCTCGGCTTGTCGCCCTGGTCACTGGTGGCAGTCACCCTGCTGATGACCCACGTCACTATCGTTGGCGTCACAGTCTATCTGCATCGTTATTCAGCCCATCGCTCGCTTGAGCTCAATGCCGGCCTGAAACATTTCTTCCGCTTCTGGCTGTGGCTGACCACGGCGCAGAACACCCGCGAGTGGACCGCTATCCACCGCAAGCATCACGCCAAATGCGAAACCGTCGATGACCCGCACAGTCCGGTCATCAAGGGCTTGTCCACCGTTCTGCGCACCGGTGCCGAGCTGTACCGCGCCGAAGCGGAAAACCCGGAAACCCTGCGCATCTACGGCAAGAACTGCCCCGAAGACTGGATCGAACGCAACCTCTACAGCCGTTTCCCGCTGTTGGGCGTGGCGATCATGGGCGTCATCGACCTGCTGCTGTTCGGCACCATCGGCATCACCATCTGGGCCATCCAGATGATGTGGATTCCGGTGTGGGCCGCAGGCGTGGTCAATGGCCTGGGTCATGCCATCGGCTATCGCAACTTCGAATGCCGTGACGCCGCCACCAATCTGGTGCCCTGGGGCATCCTGATCGGCGGTGAAGAACTGCACAACAACCATCACACCTACCCTAACTCGGCCAAATTGTCGGTGAAGAAGTGGGAGTTCGACCTGGGTTGGGCCTGGATCCAGGTCTTCAGTTTCTTCCGTCTGGCCAAGGTCCAGCGGGTTGCGCCAATCGCCCACCGTGTCGAAGGCAAAGGCAGCCTGGACATGGACACCGCGATGGCGATCCTCAACAATCGCTTCCAGATCATGGCCCAGTACCGCAAATTGGTGATCGCGCCGCTGGTCAAGCAAGAGCTGGAAAAGGTCGATCACTCGGTCCGCCACCAGTTCCACCGCGCCAAGCGCCTGCTGTCGCGGGAAACCAGCCTGCTGGACGAGAAACATCACCTGCGCATCCAGACCATGCTCGAGCACAGTCATGCGCTGAAGGTAATTTACGAGAAACGCCTGGCCTTGCAGCAGATCTGGGTCAAGACCAGCTCAAATGGTCATGACATGCTGGCTGCGATCAAGGATTGGGTACACGAAGCAGAAGCCAGCGGGATTCAATCCCTGCGCGACTTTGCCGACCAGTTGAAGACCTACTCCCTGCGCCCTGCCGCCGTCTGATGCCATTGATCGGTGCGCCCCGCTCGCGGGCGCACCCTTCGGAACTTAGCCTCAAATCCCCTATCTCAAAGACACTTCGCCCCCCCGGCGGGCTTCGTCGTCGCCGCTTTCGAACCTCAAGTGGCGCGTGTCCTTTGAGAGTTGTCCCGATGGTCGCAAAAAACCTGCACGACTCGCCCCTTGCGCAGTCTCAAGATACCGCTCAGACCTTGATGGCGCTGATCCATGCCCAAGGCGAAGTGGCGCGCCTGAGTGAGCGTGAGCAGTTGTTCAGCTCGCTGCTGGTGAGCGTCAATGCCGTGTTGTGGGCCTTCAATTGGGAAACCCGGCAAGTGCTCTACGTCAGCCCGGCCTATGAACGGATTTTCGGCCGTTCCGCCGGCAGCCTGCTGGCCGACTACAACGAATGGCGTGACAGCATTTACCCCGACGATCTGGACTATGCCGAGCGCAGCCTCGCCGAAGTACTGGTCAAAGGCGCGGTTGAAGACCGTGAGTACCGCATCATCGACGCCGACGGTCAGGTTCGCTGGCTTAGCGACAAATGCTTCATCAACCGTCAGGCCGAGCCCGGTCAACCGGTGATCATCGTCGGTATTGCCGAAGACATCACCGAGAAGAAGCGGATGGAAGCCGAGCTGCAACGCCTGGCGACCACCGACGTACTGACGCAAAGCAGCAATCGTCGGCACTTCTTCGAATGTGCTCAGCGCGAGTTTGCCCAGGCACGCACGCGAGGCGCGCCGCTGGCGTTCCTGCTGCTGGACATTGATGACTTCAAAGTGGTCAACGACTCCTACGGCCATCAGCAAGGTGACAACGTGCTGCAACGCATCGCTGAAAGCGGGCGCTCCGCACTGCGCCGCGGCGATGTATTCGGGCGGATCGGCGGCGAAGAATTTGCAGCGGTGTTCCCCGGCTGTGCGCCCGACATGGCCATGCAAGTCGCCGAGCGGCTGCAACGGCAGATTCAGCAATTGAGCTTCAGCCATGACGGCCAGACGTTCGGCATCACGGTCAGCCAGGGCCTGACCAACCTGACACCGGAGGACGAAAGCCTCGACAGCCTGTTCGCCCGGGCGGACGCGGCAATGTATGAAGCCAAGCGACAGGGCAAAGACCGCATCGTCGCTGGCTGAAATCGACATCAGACGCGATATAAAACCACTGTGGGAGCGGGCTTGCTCGCGAAAGCGGTGGATCAGTCGATATCAACTTTGGCTGGCACACCGCTTTCGCGAGCAAGCCCGCTCCCACAGGTTGTGTGTGTGAGGCTTACTTTTTGCGCAAACGCATCAATTCCGGCAAACCGATTTTCAGTAACCGCGCCGTCCGGCTTTTCGCCAATGCCTCTACGCCCTCATGCTCGGCCAGATGCGCCAACTGCGCAGCCATATTCATCACCAGCGCTTCGCGCGAATAAACCCCGCCACCGAGGTGATAGACCGCTGCAATCAGCTCGCGCAGTTCCAGCGGCAGGCGCCAGCGGGTTCGGAGCGCTGAACCGTAAGCCGCGCCGAACTCGGCGAGCGCATCACCGGTCTCTTCCCACTCGTCCAACTCGCCACCGGCCTGCTTCCACTCCTGCAGACACCGCAACAAAGCCAGATCGCCCAAACGATGCAGCATGCCCGCGCAATAACAGCGCTCCTGATCAAGGTCGAGCAAGCGCGCCAACGTGCGGGCGTATTCGGCGGTGTGCAGCGACAGGCCCCAATACCGCTCGGCGTAGTCCGCCAATAGCGGGTCACCGAGTCGGGCGCTGCGCTTGAGTGCCAGCCCCAGAATCAGGTTCATGCTTTGCCCGGAGCCAAGGCGTTGCAGCGCCTGAGACAAGGTTTGCACCGGATCGCCGAGGTGATGCGCCGCACTGTTGGCGGCGGCAATCAGCACAGCGGTGATCTGCGGGTCGGTACGGATTTCATCTTCCAGCCGCGACAGGTCGAGGCCACCGGGGTTGAGGCTGCGTTTGACCGCCACCTGCACGTCGGCCATCAACGGCGCACCGTCCGCCAGTTCGCGACGACGTTCCAGGTACACCGCCAGGGTCATGCCCGGCGCCAGCGTCGGCACTTCGCAGGACACCTCCTCACCGGCCGTCACCAGCAAATCCCGAAGACGCTGGGTCAGGCTTTCCATGTTCAGGGGTTTGGTCAGGTAGGCCGTAGGCGCCAGCGGCAACGCTTCACGCACGCTGGCACCGTCGTTGCGGCTGCTCATCAGAATGAACGGCAGCGGCGGGTTGCGGCGGCGTTGCCGCACGTTGCGCAACACATTCAAGCCATCGACACCGGGCAGCTCCCAGTCGACGATGGCCAGGTCATAAGGCGTTTCTGCAAGCATGTCCATCGCGCGCTGGCCATCGGCGCACAGGTCAAGCCGCGCGTCACAACGCACATTCAATAACACCTGCTTGAGCAGGTCCCGAGACCACGGGTCGGCCTCGGCAATCAACACTCTCGGCGCAGCGGGTAAATCAACGACAGTCATGCAGTACGCTCCCTCGTAATGCCTGAACCTTAGTCAACGCTGGCGGCTCGACACAGAAAAAATGCCCTTAATGTGTTTCAAGAGGCGAAAAAAAACCCGCCGAAGCGGGTTTTTTGTCGAACCGATCACATTCGATCAGCGCCCGGAATTACAGCTCCGAGAAGCACTCTTCGATGATCGCCAGGCCTTGGTCCAGTTGCTCGTCAGGCGAAGTCAGCGGTACCAGGACGCGCAGAACGTTGCCGTAAGTGCCGCAGGACAGCAGGATCAGGCCCTTGTCGCGCGCCTTGGCCACCACAGCGGCTACCGCTGGCGCGTTCGGCTTGTGGCTGTCGCCGTCGACGAACAGCTCGACTGCAATCATCGCGCCCAAGGCACGGACTTCACCGATCACCGGGTACTTGGCCTGGATGGCTTTGAGGCCAGTGACCAGACGCTCGCCGACGGCCTTGCAGCGGTCCAGCAGGTGTTCTTCTTCGAACACTTCCATCACGGCCAGGGCCGCGGCACAAGCGATCGGGCTACCGGCGTAAGTCCCGCCCAGGCCGCCTGGAGCAATGGCGTCCATGTATTCGGCCTTGCCGCACACACCGGCCAGCGGGAAGCCGCCAGCAATGGATTTGGCGAAGGTGGTCAGGTCGGCGGATACGCCCATCTGTTCCATGGCGAAGAACGTGCCGGTACGGCCAGCGCCAGTCTGCACTTCGTCAGCGATCAGCAGAATGCCGTGCTGGTCGCACAATTCACGCAGACGCTTCATGAACGCTTTAGGCGCGACGTAGAAACCGCCTTCGCCCTGCACCGGTTCGATGATGATGGCGGCGATATCACGCGGCTCGGCGTCGTTCTTGAAGATGCGCTCGATGCTGGCGATCGAATCGTCGACGCTCACACCGTGCAGTTCGTTCGGGTACAGCGCGCGGAAGATGCCGCCTGGCATCAGGCCCATGCCGGCCGAGTAAGGCACGACTTTACCGGTCAGGCCCAGGGTCATCATGGTGCGACCGTGGTAAGCGCCGGTGAACGCGATCACGCCGGCACGGCCAGTGGCGGCACGGGCGATCTTCACGGCGTTTTCAACGGCTTCGGAACCGGTAGTCACCAGCAGGGTTTTCTTGGCGAAATCACCTGGCACCTTGGCGTTGATTTTCTCGCAAAGCTCTACGTACGGTTCATACGCCAGCACCTGGAAGCAGGTGTGGGTCAGCTTGTTCAGTTGCTCGGTGACGGCAGCGATGATTTTCGGGTGCACGTGACCGGTGTTCAGCACGGCGATACCGCCGGCGAAGTCGATGAACTCGCGACCTTCAACGTCGGTCACGGTGGCGTTCTTCGCGGACTCGGCGAAGATCGGGTGAATTTGGCCAACACCGCGTGGTACAGCGGCTTCGCGGCGTTTCATCAGGGAAGCGTTAGTCTTGCTCATAAAGTCCTCATTCGCCGCTCATCGGGCGGCGTGGCTCAAGGAAAATGCGGCGGGGAGGCAACTACGGCAGCATGCGATGATCGACTGCCACAGCTTTCCCGGCCACAGAGAAAATTCCATTTGAAGCGCAAAAAGGGACAGCGCTCTCGTGCCCTTTCTGCTTGAAGCAAAACGCTTTGCCGGGCTTAGATGCCCAGGCAGAGGTATTTGATTTCCAGGTAATCTTCGATGCCGTACTTCGAGCCTTCACGGCCCAGACCCGATGCCTTGATGCCGCCGAACGGCGCGACTTCGTTGGAGATCAACCCGGTGTTGACGCCGACCATGCCGTATTCCAGGGCTTCAGCCACACGGAACACACGGCCCAGGTCACGGGCATAGAAGTACGACGCCAGACCGAACTCGGTGTCGTTGGACATACACTGACTACCTGATGAACACCAGCGCAGCTTATTAAGGCAAGGGACTAGACCATGCATTTCACCATTCAACGCGAAGCCCTGTTGAAACCCCTGCAACTGGTCGCAGGCGTCGTCGAGCGCCGACAGACCTTGCCGGTGCTCTCCAACGTGCTACTGGTTGTCGAAGGCCAGCAACTGTCGCTGACCGGTACCGACCTGGAAGTCGAGCTGGTCGGTCGTGTGCAACTTGAAGAGCCAGCCGATCCAGGTTCCATCACTGTGCCTGCGCGCAAGCTGATGGACATCTGCAAGAGCTTGCCGAACGACGCGCTGATCGACATCAAGGTCGACGAGCAAAAGCTGGTCGTCAAGGCTGGCCGCAGCCGGTTCACCTTGTCGACCCTGCCGTCGAACGATTTCCCGACTGTTGAAGAAGGCCCAGGCTCGCTGACGTGCAGCCTGGAGCAAAGCAAGTTGCGCCGTTTGATCGAACGCACCAGCTTCGCCATGGCGCAGCAGGACGTGCGTTACTACCTCAATGGCATGTTGCTGGAAGTTTCTGAAGGGATCATTCGCGCCGTGGCCACCGACGGTCACCGCTTGGCCATGTGTTCGATGCGGGCCGATATCGGTCAGCCGGATCGCCACCAGGTCATCGTGCCACGCAAAGGTATTCTTGAGTTGGCGCGCCTGCTGACCGAGCCTGATGGCATCGTCAGCATCGTTCTGGGCCAGCACCACATCCGCGCCACCACTGGCGAGTTCACCTTCACCTCTAAACTGGTTGACGGCAAATTCCCGGATTACGAGCGCGTCTTGCCCAAAGGTGGCGACAAGTTGGTACTCGGTGATCGCCAGGCCCTGCGTGAAGCGTTCAGCCGTACGGCGATTCTGTCCAACGAGAAGTACCGTGGCATCCGACTGCAACTGGCTAACGGCCAATTGAAGATCCAGGCGAATAACCCGGAGCAGGAAGAAGCCGAAGAAGAAGTGGGCGTTGAGTACAACGGCGGCAATCTGGAAATCGGCTTCAACGTTAGCTACTTGCTCGATGTGCTGGGTGTGATGACCACCGAGCAGGTTCGCCTGATCCTGTCCGACTCCAACAGCAGTGCGCTGGTGCAAGAGTCCGACAACGACGACTCGGCCTACGTTGTCATGCCGATGCGTCTGTAATCATGCTCAGCAGAAGCTAGATGTCCTTAAGTCGCGTCTCGGTCACCGCGGTGCGCAATCTGCACCCGGTGACCTTCTCCCCCTCCCCCCGAATCAACATTCTTTACGGCGCCAACGGCAGCGGCAAAACCAGTGTTCTGGAGGCCATTCACCTGCTGGGGCTTGCCCGTTCGTTTCGTAGCACCCGCCTATTGCCCGTGATTCAGTATGAGCCGCGACGGCCCGCAGATGGTGCCTTGGGTATAGGCGCGGCTGAAACGCACACCGGCAGCGGCCAGACGATCGATATTCGGCGTGTGCAGATGCG
>NZ_JBNNWE010000134.1:0-13035 GCF_050280905.1 Pseudomonas sp. NPDC086278 | reverse complement strand
AGATCCGAAGGCAACGGTTCGCGTGAAATCAATTGAGTCCGGCTCAACGACAGCAACTCACCCTTGAAGCCCAGCCGCAACGGTTCCGACGACGAAATCCATCGGTGTGTAGTCATCATTAAACAAAACCACCTTGTACATCGGCGGAGCCTGTAAAGCAGGCTTGGCCTCCTGAACAGCAATGCCTGCGGAATCGTCGTCGTGTTCCTCCGGGCGATCATTCTGGAGAGTCGGGCGATCCTGATTGAATGTTAGTCGAATCTGGCTGATTGCATGCATGGAAAGAAAGGTTCGTCAGTTGTGCGAATACAGTGGTGGGGGCGGCCATGGTCGATTTCAACTCCGACCGCCCGGTCACCTTGACTATCGGGAAAACGGTGTTACAACCAATAGAGCCCACAGTGGGTAAAAAAGGTCCGCGGAGTCAACCTTATTTATGGAGGCTGGCTGCGGATGTACTGGATGATACTCCAGTGATGGAGTCTGTTGCAGAGGGATATGAGCATGGCAGTCGGCAAGGTGAAATGGTTCAACAACGCCAAGGGATTCGGTTTCATTAACACCGACGCCAGAGAAGGTCGTGACGAGGATGGCAAGGAAATCGATTTCTTTGCCCACTATTCCGCCATTGATATGGACGGATACAAGACCATCAAAGCCGGTCAGATCGTAAATTTCGAGATCGTCCAGGGGCCAAAGGGGTTGCACGCGGTAAAAATTACGGCTGCTGTAACCGAGAATGAACAGACGGCGCCTGTAACGCACCAGGAAAAAGTGTCGAGCTGACGCAAGCTTTCATCCAGTCATGAAAAAACCGCCCGAGGGCGGTTTTTTTTGTGCCGGTGCGCTTACATGTGCGGCTTACATATGAGAGATAAGCGCATCACCGAAGCCGGAAGAAGACACCAGTTTGGCGCCGTCCATCAGGCGTTCGAAGTCATAGGTCACGGTCTTGGCGGAAATCGCGCCGTTGGTGCCTTTGATAATCAGGTCGGCCGCTTCGGTCCAGCCCATATGACGCAGCATCATCTCGGCGGAAAGGATCAGCGAACCCGGGTTGACCTGGTCCTTGCCGGCGTATTTCGGCGCGGTGCCGTGGGTTGCTTCGAACATCGCGATGGTGTCGGACAGGTTCGCACCTGGCGCGATACCGATACCACCCACTTCGGCCGCCAGGGCGTCGGAGAGGTAGTCGCCGTTCAGGTTCAGGGTCGCGATCACATCGTATTCGGCCGGGCGCAACAGGATCTGCTGGAGCATGGCGTCAGCGATGGCATCCTTGACGATGACATTCTTGCCGGTTTTCGGGTTTTTGAACTGCATCCACGGGCCGCCGTCGAGCAGGGTCGCGCCGAATTCTTCAGCGGCCACTTCGTAGGCCCACTCCTTGAAGGCACCTTCGGTGAACTTCATGATGTTGCCTTTGTGCACGATGGTCAGCGAGTCGCGATCGTTGTCGACCACATACTGCAACGCCTTGCGTGCCAGACGCTTGGTGCCCTGTAGCGAAACCGGCTTGACGCCGATGCCGCAGTTCTCGTCGAAACGGATCTTGGTGACGCCCATTTCTTCTTTAAGGAACTTGATGATTTTGGTGGCTTCCGGCGAACCGGCCTTCCATTCGATGCCGGCGTAGATGTCTTCCGAGTTCTCACGGAAGATCGTCATGTCGACGTCACCTGGCTTCTTGACCGGGCTCGGTACACCTTCGAACCAGCGTACCGGACGCAGGCACACATACAGGTCGAGCTGCTGACGCAAGGCCACGTTCAGGGAACGGATGCCGCCGCCGACCGGAGTGGTCAGCGGGCCCTTGATGGAAACCACGTAGTCCTTGACCGCGTCCAGGGTTTCCTGAGGCAGCCAGGTATCCTGATCGTAAACCTGAGTCGCTTTCTCCCCGGCGTAGACTTCCATCCAGGAAATTTTGCGATCGCCGCCGTAAGCCTTCTTCACAGCAGCATCGACAACCTTGATCATGACCGGGCTGATATCAACGCCGATGCCATCGCCTTCAATGAAGGGAATGATCGGATTGTTAGGAACATTGAGAGAATGGTCCGCGTTGACGGTGATTTTTTCGCCAACGGCTGGAACCTGAATCTTCTTGTATCCCATGCTGAACTCCATTGTTTGGATTGAACATCTGGCTTCGTTCGAGCGTACCCCAGTTAAATCGGCGCGCAAACCCTATGTTCCGCCCATCTGCTGCAAAGCTACGCAGTTCATGTTCTACAAGCCTGAAAGCAAAGGGAAAAGCGCCAAACTCAAGCACGGCCAACGACTCTACGCTCCGCACTCCCCTGCGACCTTTAGACCAATGGACGATAAACGTTGCGTATGAACCATCGGCAGATTGCCAGCTACCTATGTATAATGCCGCCCGCTGACCACAGAGTCACAGAGGCCGACCTCTCTAGCACGAGACTTCGGACCTGAAAAAGCAGGACTGTTACCGCAGTCCACCCGCTTGCCGCTCGACTGATGCACCCAACATCACCGCGCACAAACCTCGACATTCGGCTCATGGATGACTTTGAACGAACGCGCTTACCCGGCGCCCCTCGAGTTTCTGCGCACGCTTTAGCATAGAAGAGAGAGTTAATCCGAATATGCCCACCCGCTCGAAGATCATCTATACCTTCACCGACGAAGCCCCAGCCCTCGCCACCTATTCACTGTTGCCTATCGTAGAGGCTTTCACCGCCTCGGCTGATATCGCCGTTGAAACCCGCGATATCTCTCTTGCAGGGCGCATTCTGGCCAGCTTCCCCGAGCAATTGGGTGACAAAGCCGTAGCCGACCACCTCGCCGAACTGGGCGACCTGGCCGTTACACCTGAAGCCAACATCATCAAGCTGCCGAACATCAGCGCTTCGGTCCCGCAACTGCAAGCCGCGATCAAAGAGCTGCAAGCCCAGGGCTTCGCGCTGCCGGACTACCCGGAAACCGTGACCAGCGACGCCGACAAAGAAGCCAAGTCGCGCTACGACAAGATCAAGGGCAGCGCCGTGAACCCGGTACTGCGTGAAGGCAACTCCGATCGTCGCGCGCCGCTGTCGGTCAAGAACTACGCTCGCAAGCACCCGCACAAAATGGGCGCCTGGGCTGCGGACTCCAAGTCCCACGTCGCGCACATGAGCACCGGCGATTTCTACGGCAGCGAAAAAGCCGCCCTGATCGACGCCGCTGACGCCGTTAAAATCGAACTGATCGCTCAAGACGGCACCACCACCGTCCTGAAGGAAAAAACCACCGTACAAGCCGGTGAGATCCTCGATTGCGCGGTCATGAGCAAAAACGCGCTGCGCAGCTTCATCGCCGCCGAAATCGAAGACGCCAAGGCCAAAGGCGTGCTGCTGTCGGTTCACCTCAAAGCCACCATGATGAAGGTCTCCGACCCGATCATGTTCGGCCAGATCGTTGCCGAGTTCTATAAAGACGCACTGGCCAAGCACGCTGACGTGCTGGCCCAGATCGGCTTTAACCTGAACAACGGCATCGGCGACCTGTACGCTCGCATCAAAGCCTTGCCGGCCGAGCAGCAAGCACAGATCGAAGCAGACATTCAGGCGGTCTACGCCGTTCGTCCGTCGCTGGCCATGGTCAACTCCGACAAAGGCATCACCAACCTGCACGTGCCGAGCGACGTCATCGTCGACGCCTCGATGCCGGCCATGATTCGTGACTCCGGCAAAATGTGGGGCACCGACGGTCAACTGCACGACACCAAGGCTGTAATCCCGGATCGCTGCTACGCGACCATCTACCAAGCCGTCATCGAAGACTGCAAGGTAAATGGCGCTTTCGATCCAACCACCATGGGCAGCGTGCCAAACGTCGGCCTGATGGCGAAAAAAGCCGAAGAGTACGGCTCGCACGACAAGACTTTCCAGATCAAGCGCGACGGCGTTGTCCGCGTTACCGACAGCAAAGGTGCCTTGCTGCTGGAGCAGTCGGTTGAAGCCGGCGACATCTTCCGCATGTGCCAGACCAAGGACGCACCGATCCAGGACTGGGTCAAACTGGCCGTTAACCGTGCCCGTGCCAGCGCCACCCCGGCGATCTTCTGGCTGGACCCGATGCGCGCTCACGATGGCGTAGTGATCGAGAAAGTTCAGGCTTACCTGAAGGATCACGACACGTCCGGCCTGGACATCCGCATCATGTCGCCAGTCGACGCGATGGCATTCACCCTGGGTCGCACCCGCGAAGGCAAGGACACCATTTCGGTGACCGGCAACGTACTGCGCGATTACCTGACTGACCTGTTCCCGATCATGGAACTGGGCACCAGCGCCAAGATGCTGTCGATCGTACCGCTGATGAACGGCGGCGGCCTGTTCGAAACCGGCGCTGGCGGCTCGGCCCCCAAGCATGTTCAGCAACTGCTGGAAGAAAACTTCCTGCGCTGGGATTCGCTGGGGGAATTCCTTGCCCTGGCCGCCTCCCTTGAGCATTTGGGTGTGACGTACAACAACCCTAAAGCGCTGGTGCTGGCCAAAACCCTGGATCAGGCCACTGGCCAGTTCCTGGACAACAACAAGTCGCCATCGCGCAAAGTCGGCAACATCGACAACCGCGGCAGCCACTTCTACCTGGCGCTGTACTGGGCTCAAGCCCTGGCGGCCCAGACTGAAGACGCTGCACTGCAAGCGCAGTTTGGTCAGTTGGCCAAAACCCTGACCGAGAACGAAGCGACCATCGTCGCCGAGCTCAACGCCGTTCAGGGCAAGCCAGTGGACATCGGCGGTTACTACCACGCCAATGCCGAGCTGATCAGCAAGGCCATGCGCCCGAGCAATACCTTCAACGCCGCGATTGCTGCGCTGGTTTAAGGTTGTAAGGGAACACCACAAACCCCGGCCTCGTGCCGGGGTTTGTGTTTCTGAAGACCACACAAAACACCTGTGGGAGCGGGCTTGCTCGCGAATGCGGTTTATCATTCAACACTTTTATTGACTGACCCACCGCATTCGCGAGCAAGCCCGCTCCCACAGGGACCGTGTTTCACTATTCAGAAATTGAGGAAGGCTAATGGACTGGAAACCCCACATCACCGTCGCCACCATCGTCGAAGACAATGGCCGCTTTCTGATGGTCGAAGAACTCAAGGGCGGACGCGCGGTACTCAACCAGCCCGCCGGCCATCTCGACCCCGATGAAACGCTGATCGACGCCGCTGTGCGCGAAACCCTCGAAGAAACCGGCTGGGACGTCGAACCGACCGGCATCGTCGGCATTTACCTCTATACCGCTCCGAGCAACGGCGTGACTTACCAACGGGTTTGCTTCATTGCAAAACCGCTGAAACATCATCCTGACTATCAACTGGACGACGGCATCATCGGCGCCAAGTGGCTGACACGCGACGAATTAATGGCACAACGCGCAAACTGGCGCAGTGAGCTGATCATCCGCTGCATCGATGATTATCTGGCAGGCTTACACTTCAGCCTCGAACTGATCCGCCCTTCTCTTTAGCCTTGTGGGCTTCGGCCTGCTAGAATCGCGTCCTTTTTCAAGACACTCATTGAATCCCTATGCGTGATCCAGCCCCTTCTGACACACAAAAGAAGCGCGTCATTGTCGGCATGTCCGGCGGCGTGGACTCTTCCGTTTCCGCTCTCCTGCTGATCGAGCAGGGTTACGAGGTGGAAGGCCTGTTCATGAAGAACTGGGAAGAAGACGATGGAACGGAATACTGCACTGCCATGGATGACCTGGCAGACGCTCAGGCTGTGTGCGACAAGATTGGCATCAAGCTGCACACCGCCAACTTCGCCGCCGAATACTGGGATAACGTGTTCGAGCATTTCCTGGCCGAATACAAGGCCGGTCGCACGCCGAACCCGGACATCCTGTGCAACCGCGAGATCAAGTTCAAGGCGTTCCTCGACTACGCCATGATGCTTGGCGCCGACCTGATCGCCACCGGCCATTACGTGCGCCGCCGCGACGTCGATGGCCGCACCGAGCTGCTCAAGGGCCTGGATCCGAACAAGGACCAGAGTTACTTCCTGCACGCCGTCGGCGGCGAACAGATCGCCAAGACCCTGTTCCCGGTCGGCGAGCTGGAAAAACCCGAAGTGCGCGCGATTGCCGAGAAACACGAGCTGGCCACCGCGAAGAAAAAGGACTCCACCGGGATCTGCTTTATCGGCGAACGCCGCTTCAGCGACTTCCTCAAGCAATACCTGCCGGCCCAGCCAGGCGAGATCAAGACCACCGAAGGCGAAGTCATCGGCCGCCACCACGGCTTGATGTACCACACCATCGGCCAGCGTCAGGGCTTGGGCATCGGCGGCTTGAAAGACGCCGGCGACGAGCCGTGGTACGTCTTGATCAAAGACCTGGAGCACAACGAGCTGATCGTTGGCCAGGGCAATGACCATCCTTATCTGTTTTCGCGCGCCCTGCTCGCCTCGGACATTTACTGGGTCAACCCGATTGATTTGACCGAGCCGCGCAAGCTGACCGCCAAAGTGCGTTATCGCCAGAGCGATCAGCCGTGCACGCTGGAAAAAACCGCTACCGGTTATCGCGCGACCTTCGACGACCCGCAACGCGCAGTCACCCCCGGTCAATCAGTGGTCTTCTATGACGGTGAAATCTGCCTCGGCGGCGGTGTGATCGAGATCGCAGAGCCGTGGAGCAGCAAGGCATGACCCCCACTCAGGAACAACTGACGGCGCTGGGCGGCGTGTTTCTCGCCGCCGTCCTTGTCGACAAGATTGCCAAGACCGGCCAGACCAGCGAAGCCGGCCTGACCTGCATGCTTGGCAGCCTGCTGATTCGCGACCCCAAGGACACCCTGGAAGTCTACGGCGGCGACGATATCAACCTGCGCGAAGGCTATCGCGCACTGGTTGGCGCCCTGGAGCGCGATCCGAGCGCCCTGCAACGCGAGCCGTTGCGTTATGCGCTGGCCATGCTGGGCCTGGAGCGTCAACTGGCCAAGCGCGAGGACATGCTCGAGGTGATCGGCAAGCGCCTGCCGCAGATTCAGTCCCAGGTTGAACACTTCGGCCCGGCGCACGAAAACGTCATTGCCGCGTGCGGTGCGTTGTATCAGGACACGCTGAGCACCTTGCGCCAGCGGATTCAGGTCCATGGCGACATGCGCAACCTGCAGCAACCGAGCAACGCCTCGAAAATCCGCGCCCTGTTATTGGCCGGGATTCGTTCGGCGCGCCTGTGGCGGCAGTTAGGCGGTCATCGCTGGCAACTGGTGATCAGCCGACGCAAGTTATTGAATGAGCTGTACCCGCTGATGCGCAACAGCTGAACCGCGCCCGCAAGACCTTTTGTAATCTGTAACGCGTAATACGCTGGTCAGTTGGCAACGGACCGGCGGATTTTTTCATGTATGATACGCGCCCCATTTCGTTGCCCGACTGTCCGAGAACACCCCATGCAGCTTTCTTCGCTCACTGCGGTTTCCCCTGTTGACGGCCGCTACGCCGGCAAAACCCAGGCCCTGCGCCCAATTTTCAGCGAATACGGCCTGATCCGTGCTCGCGTTCTGGTTGAAGTGCGCTGGCTCCAGCGCCTGGCCGCTCACCCGGGCATCAGCGAAGTGCCGGCGTTCTCCGCCGAAGCCAACGCGGTGCTGAACACCCTGGCGGACAATTTCGCGCTGGAGCACGCCGAGCGTGTCAAAGAGATCGAGCGCACCACCAACCACGACGTCAAGGCCATCGAATACCTGCTCAAAGAGCAAGCGGCCAAGTTACCGGAACTGGCCAAGGTCAGCGAGTTCATCCACTTTGCCTGCACCAGCGAGGACATCAACAACCTGTCCCACGCCCTGATGCTGCGTGAAGGCCGTGATGACGTGATGCTGCCACTGATGCGCCAGACCGCCGAAGCCATCCGCGAACTGGCGATCCGTTTCGCTGACGTGCCGATGCTGTCGCGTACCCACGGTCAACCGGCGTCGCCGACCACCCTGGGCAAGGAACTGGCGAACGTGGTTTACCGTCTGGAGCGTCAAATCGCCCAGGTCGCTGCCGTTCCGCTGCTGGGCAAGATCAACGGCGCTGTCGGCAACTACAACGCACACCTGTCGGCCTACCCGGAAATCGATTGGGAAGAAAACGCCCGCGCCTTCATCGAAGACGAGCTGGGCCTGGGCTTCAACCCGTACACCACGCAGATCGAACCGCACGACTACATCGCCGAGCTGTTCGACGCGATCGCCCGCTTCAACACCATCCTGATCGACTTCGACCGCGACATCTGGGGCTATATCTCCCTGGGTTATTTCAAGCAGCGCACCATCGCTGGCGAAATCGGTTCGTCGACCATGCCGCACAAGGTCAACCCGATCGACTTCGAAAACTCCGAAGGCAACCTGGGCATCGCCAACGCGCTGTTCCAGCACCTGGCGAGCAAGTTGCCGATTTCCCGCTGGCAGCGCGACCTGACCGACTCCACCGTCCTGCGCAACCTCGGTGTCGGTTTCGCCCACAGCGTGATCGCGTACGAAGCCAGCCTCAAAGGCATCAGCAAACTGGAGCTCAATGCGCAGAAAATCGCTGCTGACCTGGACGCGTGCTGGGAAGTATTGGCCGAGCCAATCCAGACCGTAATGCGCCGCTACAACATCGAAAACCCGTACGAGAAGCTGAAAGAATTGACGCGCGGCAAGGGCATCAGCCCAGAAGCGCTGCAAACTTTCATCGACGGCCTGGACATGCCAGCCGCCGCCAAGGCCGAGCTGAAATTGCTGACCCCGGCGAACTACATCGGCAACGCTGTGGAGCAAGCCAAACGCATCTGATCGACCGCTTGACCCTTTTGAGACGCCCGGCAGCGCCGGGCGTTTTTATTCCCGTCTGAAAAGTGCATTTTTTCAATAGGTTACACATGAATCCTGATATTCCTCTGCAACTTCTGGGCGGCATCACGGCGCGCGAATTCCTGCGTGACTACTGGCAGAAAAAACCGCTGCTGATCCGCCAGGCGATCCCTGATTTCGAAAGCCCGATCGATCCAGACGAACTGGCCGGCCTGGCGCTTGAAGAAGAAGTTGAATCGCGCCTGGTGATCGAGCACGGCGAGCGTCCTTGGGAATTGCGCCGCGGCCCGTTCGCCGAAGACGAATTCAGCAAACTGCCGGAAACCGAGTGGACCCTGCTGGTGCAAGCGGTCGACCAGTTCGTGCCGGAAGTCAGTGAACTGCTGGAAAACTTCCGCTTCCTGCCGAGCTGGCGCGTCGACGACGTGATGATCAGCTTCGCCGCGCCGGGTGGCAGCGTTGGCCCGCACTTCGATAACTACGACGTGTTCCTGCTGCAAGGTCACGGCAAGCGCAACTGGAAAATCGGCCAGATGTGCGATTCCGAGAGCAAGCTGCTGCCGCACGCGGACCTGCGCATCCTCGCCGACTTCGAAGCCACCGATGAGTGGGTTCTGGAGCCGGGTGACATGCTCTACCTGCCACCGCGCCTGGCCCATTGCGGCGTCGCGATCGATGACTGCATGACCTACTCGGTCGGCTTCCGCGCCCCGAGCGCCTCGGAAGTGCTGACTCACTTCACTGACTTCCTCAGCCAGTTCCTGACCGACGAAGAGCGCTACACCGATGCTGACGCGCTACCGGCGGTCGATCCGCATCAGATTCAGCACGACGCCCTTGATCGTCTGAAAGCCTTGCTGGCCGAGCACATGAGCGACGAGCGCCTGTTGCTGACCTGGTTCGGCCAGTACATGACCGAGCCGCGCTACCCGGAACTGGTCGCCGGCCCGGAAGAAGTCGAAGAAGAAGACTTCCTCGCCAGCCTCGAACAGGGCGCCGTGCTGATCCGCAACCCGAGCGCGCGCATGGCCTGGTCCGAAGTCGATGACGACCTGCTGCTGTTCGCCAGCGGCCAGAGCCGTTACCTGCCGGGCAAACTGCGCGAGCTGTTGAAGCTGATCTGCGCCGCCGACGCCCTGCACACCGATAATCTCGGTGACTGGCTGAGCGACGAAGACGGTCGCGGCCTGTTGTGCGAGCTGGTCAAGCAAGGCAGCCTGGGGTTTGCAGATGAATAAAATCCACGTTCGTGTCGCAGACTGGCAAAAGGATATCGCCGAGATCCGGCGCATTCGTGAGACGGTGTTCATCGCCGAGCAGTCCGTTCCACCTGAACTGGAATGGGATGCCGACGACGCGACAGCGGTGCATTTTCTGGCCTTTGAAGGCGACTTTCCGATTGGCACCGCACGCCTGTTGCCCGACGGGCATATCGGCCGGGTATCGGTGCTCAAAGACTGGCGCGGCTTGAAAGTCGGCGATGCGCTGATGCAAGCGGTGATCGGTGAAGCCGAAAAACGCGGCCTGAAACAACAGATGCTGAGCGCGCAAGTGCAAGCCACGGCGTTCTATGAGCGACTGGGCTTCAGCATGGTCAGTGAGGAATTCCTGGAAGCCGGGATTCCGCATGTGGACATGGTGCGTCACTCCGCTTGAAACCTTGTGGTGAGGGGCCTGCCCCCTCACCACAAAGGCCCGCGAGAACACTACAGAACGCCTCGCCATTTTCGGATGCCGGGGCGTTTTGCTGTCTACGATTCAACTTGCCTGACCACGGGCCGACAAACTGGCAATATCAAGCCTTTTGAAAGCGGAGATAACGGACATGTCCCTACGCACCCTGCTCACCACGCTGCTGCTGAGCTGCAGTTTTTCGGCCCTTGCTGCCACCGAGATCGTGACCCTGAATTACCGCACCAGCGCGGATATGCTGCCCATGGCGCAGGATTTTATCGGCAAGGAAGGACAAGTCAGCGCCTACGGCAACCACCTGATCGTCAACGCCGATCAGCGCAAGATCGACGAACTTAAAGCCCTGATCAGCCAACTCGACGTCGCCGCCAAGCGCTTGCTGATCACCGTCGACACCAATGAAAACAACTTCCAGGGCGATCAGGGTTACTCAGTCAACGGCGCCAAACCGAACCAGACCCGCATCATTAATCGCAGCACTGACAGCCGCGACGGCGGCATCCAGCAGATTCAGGCCAGCGAAGGCGCGCCGGCGCTGATTCAGGTCGGGCAAAGCGTGCCGCTGACCAGTTCGCAGACCGATGGCTATGGCGATCTGCGCAGCCAGACCGAATATCGCAACGTCACCCAGGGTTTCTACGTCACGGCCAGCGTCACCGGCGACATCGTCCATCTGTCGATCAGTACCAACCGTGACCGCATGAGCCAGGAACGTCCCGATGTAGTGAACGTGCAAAGCACCGACACAACGGTCACGGGTCGCCTGGGCGAATGGATCACTCTGGCCGGCGTGAACCGCGAGACTCAAGCCGACAAACAGGGCCTGACCCGCAGCTACTCGACCCAGGGCCGCGACGACATGACCTTGCGGGTGAAAGTCGATGCTTTGGACTAAACCTCCAAAAACTGACTGATTAGTCGTATTAGACCAAAGATGTAGTGCTCGAAAAAAAGCACTACAAAACGTTTGACGATCGAAAAAAGCAAAGGCATGATGGCCTCGCTCCCGCTAATCAGGGGCCCTGGCAAGGGCCTTCGAAGCGATGCTCGTATCTACCCCGCGAGCCGTTTCGTGTCTGTACCGCCCACAAGGTGTGTTTGACGAGGTTGCCGACTGGAACGAAGTTGTCCCGAGGGACGGAAGCGTATTTAGGTAAACCCGGCATCACACTGAAGTTCGTATAGAGGCCCACGACGCCCGAATCCGCTCGCCAGTTCGCCCTTACCTGCTCACTTCCCCTCGAGCCTGTCGTTCATCCTGTCGCCTCCCCCGCCGAACCCGACTTGACCACCTAAGCTTCTGGTCAGCGAGCGCATGAAATCTCCACCCAAGAACGACTTTCATACAAGACGCGACGAGGTTTATCTCCATGGCACTGACACGCGAACAGCAAATTGCAGCCCTTGAAAAAGACTGGGCTGAAAACCCGCGCTGGAAAGGCGTGACACGCGCTTACTCCGCTGCTGACGTCGTCCGTCTGCGTGGCTCGGTTCAACCTGAGCACACCTTTGCAAAACTGGGCGCCGAGAAGCTCTGGAACCTGGTCACTCAGGGTGCCAAGCCGTCCTTCCGTCCTGATAAAGATTTCGTCAACTGCATGGGCGCCCTGACCGGCGGCCAGGCTGTGCAACAAGTCAAAGCCGGGATCCAGGCGATCTACCTGTCGGGCTGGCAGGTTGCTGCGGACAACAACTCCGCCGAATCGATGTACCCGGACCAGTCGCTGTACCCGGTGGACTCGGTTCCTACCGTGGTCAAGCGCATCAACAACTCGTTCCGTCGTGCCGACCAGATCCAGTGGAAAGCTGGCAAAGGCCCGGGCGATGAAGGCTACATCGATTACTTCGCGCCAATCGTGGCTGACGCTGAAGCCGGTTTCGGCGGCGTACTGAACGCTTACGAGCTGATGAAGAGCATGATCGAAGCAGGCGCCGCCGGCGTTCACTTCGAAGACCAACTGGCTTCCGTGAAAAAATGCGGCCACATGGGCGGCAAGGTACTGGTTCCTACCCAGGAAGCTGTACAGAAGCTGACCGCTGCCCGTCTGGCAGCTGACGTAGCCGGCACGCCGACCATCATCCTGGCCCGTACCGATGCTAACGCCGCTGACCTGCTGACTTCCGATTGCGACCCGTACGACCAGCCGTTCGTGACTGGCGAACGTACCCAGGAAGGCTTCTACAAAGTGCGCGCCGGTCTGGACCAGGCCATCGCTCGCGGCCTGGCTTACGCTCCGTACGCCGACCTGATCTGGTGCGAAACCGCCAAGCCAGACCTGGACGAGGCTCGTCGCTTCGCTGAAGCGATCAGAAAGGAATACCCGGACCAGCTCCTGTCGTACAACTGCTCGCCTTCCTTCAACTGGAAGAAAAACCTGGACGACGCGACCATCGCCAAGTTCCAGCGCGAACTGTCCGCCATGGGTTACTACCAGCGCGAACTGCCCTGGCCGGCATTCACAACATGTGTCCACTCACTAAAGTCTCGGTCATCATCGTCATGCGGCCACCCCTTCTCCGTCCCCTGTCAGGCTCTTGTA
>NZ_JBNNWE010000133.1:13285-13424 GCF_050280905.1 Pseudomonas sp. NPDC086278 | reverse complement strand
AGCGAAGCAAACCGTAGGCGATGCCCCCTGATGGACACCGTAGCGAGGGAACATCGAGCGAAGCGAGATGCCGTACGCCGGGGCGAAGCCTTTTGCTTACTTTTCGGCGTCTGGAAAAGTGAGTCGCTGTAAGAGCGAA
>NZ_JBNNWE010000133.1:0-13187 GCF_050280905.1 Pseudomonas sp. NPDC086278 | reverse complement strand
AAACCGCCAGCCGCCATCACCACAACAACGGATATACACACCAAACCAAAGAACCCCAGCACCACAACAACGGATATGTCCACCAAACCAAAAAAACCGCCAGCCGCCATCACCACAACAACGGATATACACACCAAACCAAAGAACCCCAGCACCACAACAACGGATATGTCCACCAAACCAAAAAAATCGCCAGCCGCCATCATCGCAAACCGGATAAACACGAACCCATCACCCAACCAAATACCCAATCATTCACCCAAACCCCATCCGCCCCAGGTTAACAAAAGATAACGTGGCGTCGATTGTCAGACCTTTCCAAACCCCGATAGGATAAGCCAGCTTCCGAAGGGGCTCTAGATTGCGCGTTTCAGGACTATGCTCCAAACAGCCAATCACGACGAGCACCCTTACGGCGCCCTGAAAGGTTGAACGACCTAACAATAATAATGGGGGAAGGTCTATGAGTGAGCCTGTCATGGGTGTGGGTATCTGCCGCCCGCCGGCGTTGCGCAAGTTCGCGCTGCTGGCTACAGCGCTCTCGCTGTTGGGCTGTGCCGTGCTGTCGGCACCGGCGATGGCGTCTGCCGCGCCAGCGACCGATGCGGTGTATGCCGTTGAATCCGCCAAGGCCAGTAAAAGCCTGATGCTCGATGTGGTCCACGCCGGCCAGCGCCTGGTGGCGGTCGGTGATCGTGGACACATTCTGTATTCCGACGACCAGGGCAAGACCTGGACCCAGGCCAAAGTGCCCTCCCGACAATTGCTGACCTCGGTGTTTTTCGTCGATGACAAACACGGCTGGGCCGTCGGCCATGACGCGCAAATCCTCGCCAGCGAGGACGGCGGTGTCACCTGGACCAAGCAATTCGAAGATTTGAAACGCGAAGCGCCGCTGCTCGATGTCTGGTTCAAAGACCTCAACAGCGGCTTCGCCGTGGGCGCGTACGGTGCGTTGCTGGAAACCACCGATGGCGGCAAGCACTGGGAAGACGTCAGCGACCGCCTCGACAACGAAGACCAGTTCCACCTCAACGGCATTGCCGCCGTCAAGGACGCCGGGCTGTTCATCGTCGGCGAGCAGGGCAGCATGTTCCGCTCCGCCGATGACGGTCAGACCTGGGAAAAGCTCGAAGGCCCCTACCAAGGCTCGCTGTTTGGCGTGATCGGCACCGCACAAGCCAATACGCTGCTGGCCTACGGGCTGCGGGGCAATCTGTTTCGCTCCACGGATTTCGGCACCACGTGGGAACCGATCGAGCTCAAGGCCGCTCGCGGTGCGCTGGAGTTCGGTCTGTCTGGCGCGACGTTGCTAGACGACGGCTCCATCGTGATCGTCGGCAACGGTGGCTCGGTGATCCGCAGCAATGACAACGGCGAAACCTTCAGCGTGTTCAATCGCCCGGATCGCATCTCGGTGTCGGCGGTCACGGCCGCAGGCAACGGCAATCTGATTCTGGCAGGACAGGGCGGCGTTCGCGCCACTTCGCCAACCGGCGCTGAGCTGGGCAAGTGAACCGCGCAAATAATAAGAAGGGCGAAGCGATGACATCTATGACCAGCCATCACCAAGACAAGGCGACGTTTCTCGAACGCCTGATTTTCAATAACCGCCCGGCAGTGATCATCATCTGCCTGCTGGTCAGTATTTTTCTGTTCTGGCAGGCGACGCTGATCCGGCCGTCCACCAGTTTCGAAAAAATGATTCCGCTGGAACATCCCTTCATTCAAAAGATGATGGAGCACCGCAACGATCTGGCGAACCTGGGCAACACCGTGCGGATCTCGGTGGAAGCCACTGACGGCGACATCTTCTCGAAGGAGTACATGGAGACCCTGCGTCAGATCAATGACGAAGTGTTCTACATCTCCGGCGTCGACCGTTCCGGCCTCAAGTCGTTGTGGAGCCCGAGCGTGCGCTGGACCGAGGTGACGGAGGAGGGCTTCGCCGGCGGTGAAGTGATTCCGCAGAGTTACAACGGCTCCCAGCAAAGCCTCGACCTGCTGCGCAATAACGTGCTCAAGTCCGGCCAGGTCGGCCGTCTCGTGGCTAACGATTTCAAGTCGAGTATCGTCGACATCCCTCTGCTGGAGTCCTACCCGGATCCGCAGGACCAAGGCAAATTGGTGGCGCTGGACTACCGCAAGTTCTCCCACGAACTGGAAGAAAAAATCCGCGACAAGTTTGAAAAACAGAACCCTAACGTCCAGATCCATATCGTCGGTTTCGCCAAGAAAGTCGGCGACCTGATCGATGGCCTGGTCATGGTGGTGATGTTCTTCGGCGTGGCCTTCATCATCACCTTGATCCTGCTCTACTGGTTCACCAACTGCATGCGCAGCACCGTGGCGGTGTTGAGTACGACGCTGGTGGCGGTGGTCTGGCAGCTCGGGTTGATGCATGCCTTCGGGTTCGGGCTCGATCCGTATTCGATGCTGGTGCCGTTCCTGATCTTCGCCATCGGCATTTCCCACGGCGTGCAGAAAATCAACGGGATCGCCTTGCAGTCCAGCGAGGCGGACAACGCCTTGACCGCTGCGCGACGCACGTTCCGTCAGTTGTTCCTGCCAGGGATGATCGCGATCCTCGCGGATGCGGTCGGTTTCATCACGCTGCTGATCATCGACATCGGCGTGATTCGTGAGCTGGCCATCGGCGCGTCCATCGGTGTGGCGGTGATCGTGTTCACCAACCTCATTCTGCTGCCGGTGGCGATTTCCTATGTCGGCATCAGCAAGCGTGCGGTAGAGCGCAGCAAGAAAGACGCTCACCGCGAACACCCGTTCTGGCGCTTGCTGTCGAACTTCGCCAGCCCGAAAGTGGCGCCGGTGTCGATTGTCCTGGCCTTGCTGGCCTTCGGCGGTGGCCTTTGGTACAGCCAGAACCTGAAAATCGGCGACCTCGATCAAGGTGCGCCGGAACTGCGCCCGGATTCGCGTTACAACAAGGACAACAACTTCATCATCAGCAACTATTCCACCAGTTCCGACGTGTTGGTGGTGATGGTCAAGACCAAGGCAGAAGGCTGCTCGCGTTACGAGGCCATGGCGCCGATCGACGAACTGATGTGGAAGATGCAGAACACCGAGGGCGTGCAGTCGGCGATCTCTTTGGTGACCGTGTCCAAGCAGATGATCAAGGGCATGAACGAGGGCAACCTGAAATGGGAAACCCTGTCGCGTAATCCCGACGTGTTGAACAACTCCATCGCCCGGGCGGACGGCTTGTACAACAACAGTTGCTCACTGGCGCCGGTGCTGGTGTTCCTCAACGACCACAAGGCTGCGACGCTGGACCGTGCGGTGCATGCGGTGCAGGAGTTCGCCAAGGAGAACAACAAGGACGGCCTGGAATTCATCCTCGCGGCGGGTAACGCCGGCATCGAGGCGGCCACCAACGAGGTGATCAAGGAATCCGAGCTGACGATTCTGATCCTCGTCTATATCTGCGTCGCGGCCATGTGCATGATCACCTTCCGTTCCTGGGCGGCGACCTTGTGCATCGTGTTGCCACTGGTGTTGACGTCGGTACTCGGCAACGCGCTGATGGCCTTCATGGGCATCGGCGTGAAAGTCGCGACCCTGCCAGTGGTGGCGCTCGGCGTCGGGATTGGCGTGGACTACGGCATCTACATCTACAGCCGACTGGAAAGCTTCCTGCGGGCCGGTCTGCCGTTGCAAGAGGCGTATTACCAGACGCTGAAATCCACCGGTAAAGCGGTGCTGTTCACCGGTCTGTGCCTGGCAATCGGCGTGTGCACCTGGATCTTCTCGGCCATCAAGTTCCAGGCCGACATGGGCCTGATGCTGACCTTCATGTTGTTGTGGAACATGTTTGGCGCCCTTTGGCTGTTGCCAGCGTTGGCGCGGTTCCTGATCAAACCGGAGAAACTGGCCGGGCAGAAGGGCAACTCGCTGTTTGCTCACTGACCACTGGCTGAAATAGAAAAGCCGCAACCCAGGTTGCGGCTTTTTTATGCCTGAAGCCTTTACACAAACCCATGTGGGAGCGGGCTTGCTCGCGATAGCGGAGTGTCAGCCAACGACTATGTTGAAGGTTGAACGGCTTTCGCGAGCAAGCCCGCTCCCACATGGTGTTAGTGGCTGTTCGTGGGATCGCTGCCGAGCACCACGTTCAAAGCACTGCGCGCATCGTCCAGTTGCACCAGCGCCGCATGCCGCGCACCGAGCGCATCACGATTCTCGATCGCGGTCAGGATCGCCTTGTGCCGTGGCAACGCCAGTTCGTGCAGATTCGGTCGCTGGTTGGAATGCTTCAACGCTTCGGCAATCGCCACGGACAACATGTTGCACAGGTTGGCCAGCAGATCGTTGTGGGTCGCGTCGGCGATGCGGCTGTGGAAATCCAGGTCCGGTTGCAGCAAGGCTTCCGGTGTCGGCGCCGTCTCCATGCGTTGGTAGGCTTCACCGATGGCGGCAATGTCCACATCGGTGGCGAACTGCGCGGCGAGGGCGGCGGCGGCCGGTTCGATGATGCTGCGCACGCTGGTCAGCAGATCGAAGAACTCATTCTGCGGGCTGCTTTGCATCAACCAATGCAAAACATCCGGGTCGAGCATGTGCCATTCCTTGCGCTGCTTGACCACCGTGCCGACCCGGGGACGGGAATACACCAGGCCTTTGGCAACCAGCACACGAGTGGCTTCGCGCAGCACCGGACGGCTGACCGCGTACTCCTCGCACAACAGGGCTTCGGCGGGCAGTTTGTCGTTCGGTTTGAAGCGCCCGGAAACGATCTGCATGCCCAGTTCCTGGACGATGCGCGAGTGCATGCTCTTGCGGTCGGAGGGTTTGCGGTAATCCATGGGGAGTGGCGCGATCCTGTGCGATGAGATGCCGCGCATGATAGCAGGCGCGGCAAGGATGGTCGCCAGAGCAAGTGCAGTCTTGAGTGCGGTAACGAGTGGAAGCGCTGGGCGCGATGCGACTGGTGGCGCCTGCAGCCCTCAATCCCGGTAAAACACCTGCACCAGGTGATAACCGAACTTGCTCTTGATCGGGCCGTGCACCACCCGTAGCGGTTTTTTGAAGATCACCGCATCGATGACCCCGACCATCTGCCCCGGCCGCACTTCGCCCAGATCGCCGCCGCGTTTGCCGGAAGGGCAGGTGGAGTATTTTTTGGCCAACACATCGAAGGCTTCACCCTTGGCGATACGTTGTTTGAGCTGCTCGGCTTCTTCCGAGGTTTTCACCAGAATATGGCGGGCTTGAGCTTTCATTGGGCAGACCTTGTGACGGTGGTGGCTATGTTGGTGCGGGCGGGGGCGGGCGATTATGCCTCAACTCACTCCGGTTGGCCGATCATCGTACGAATCTTGTTGGCCAGCAGTTCGATGGAAAACGGTTTCGCCACCATGTCCATGCCGTCTTCCAGGAAGCCCTGGCGCTCGGCGGCTTTTTCCGCATACCCGGTCATGAACAGCACTTTGAGTTGCGGGCGGTGCTGCCGCGCGATCTCTGCCAATTGCCGGCCGTTCATGCCCGGCAAGCCGACATCGGTAACGAGTAAATCAACCCGCAAGTCGGATTCCAGCAAGGGCAGGGCGCTCTTCGCGTCTTCGGCTTCATGAGCGTGATAACCCAGCTCATTCAGCAAGTCGAGCACCAGCATGCGCACGGCCGGGTCGTCCTCCACCAACACCACCGTTTCGCCGGCAAATGCCGCCGGTGCTTCGCCAGTCGCCGGCGTCAGCACGTCTTGCGTTTCCGGTACGTGCAATCGCGGCAAGTACAGCCGGACGCTGGTGCCCTTGCCCGGCACGCTGAACAAGCTGACATGCCCGCCCGATTGCTGGGCGAAGCCATAAATCATCGACAACCCCAGCCCCGTTCCCTGGCCGATGGGTTTGGTGGTGAAGAACGGGTCGAACGCCTTGGCCAGCACCGACGGCGTCATGCCGGTGCCATTGTCGCTGACGGCGATCATCACGTAGTCGCCAGCCTTTACCGGTTCCAGCGTGGTGATATCGCTGCCGTCGAGGTAGACGTTGGCGGTCTCGACCAGCAGTTCGCCGCTATCGGGCATCGCGTCTCGGGCGTTGATCACCAGGTTGAGCAGGGCATTTTCCAGTTGGCTGACGTCGGTGTTGATCGACCACACCTCGTCGGCCAATTGCAGTTTCAGCTCGATATGGTCGCCTTTGGTCCGGCTGAGCAAATCTTCCAGCGAGCGCACCAGCTCGTTGGCGTTCAGCGGCTTGCGATCCAGCGACTGGCGTCGTGAAAAGGCCAGCAGGCGGTGGGTCAGCGCGGCGGCGCGGTGGGCCGATGAGACGGCGGCTTCGGTGAAACGCGTGATCTCGTCGGTGCGCCCCTCGGCGATGTAGCGTTGCATCAGGTCGAGGCTGCCAATGATCCCGGTGAGCATGTTGTTGAAGTCATGGGCGATGCCGCCGGTCAACTGGCCGACCGCTTCCATTTTTTGCGCATGGCGCAGCGCGTCTTCCGCGCGCTCGCGCTCAAACATCTCGTTTTGCAGGCGCTGATTGGCTTCCGCGAGTTGCTGCGTGCGGGCGGCGACGCGTTCTTCGAGGGTTTCGTTGAGGTTGCGCAGCGCTTCTTCGGTTTGCTTACGCTCGGTTTCGTCAATGACAAAGATGTAGAAGCCGTTCACCGCGCCGTCCGCGCCATGTCGCGGCAGGTAATTCATCAACGCCTGGCGGGAGCTGCCGTCGCGGTGCGGCGTGCTGATGCTGAAGCAGCAGGGTTTGCCTTTCAGCGCTTCGGCGATGTGCTCGGCGCGCAGCGCATAGGACTCTTCACCCAGCACTTCGCGAATGGTTTTGCCGAACAGTTCCTGAGGCGTCAAGCCATACCAGTCCAGGTACGCGGCATTATTCAGGCGAAAACGCTCGTCGCTGTCCACGTAGCTGATCAGGATCGGCATGGCGTTAATGATCAGTTGCAGCTCGGTCTGGCTCTGGCGCAACGCCTGTTCGGTGTGTTTGCGCTCGGTCAGGTCCAGCGCGGCGCCGAGGAAGCGCATCGGTCGGCCATGATGATCCTGGTAACAACGGCCCCGCGCAAACACCCAGCGCAACTGGCCGTCGGGTTGCAGCAGGCGATATTCCTCGGCGTATTCGGTGCCGTGGGTGACGCAGTGTTTAATGCTGCGTGCAATCATCGCCCGGTCTTCGGGGTGCACGCCGTGCAGGTATTCGCTGATCGGCAACTCCCCGGAAAGGTTGGGGTCGACGCCGTGCAATTGGGCGAAATGCGCGTCGGCGATGAAACGGTCTTCGCTGATGTCCCAGTCCCAGGTGCCCACCGCATCGGTGGCGGCCAGTGCCAGTTGCAGGCGTTGTTCGGTTTCGCGCTGGGCCTTGAGGCTGGCGGCCGAGCGCTGTTCCAGTTCGAGGGCGATGCGTCGGCGTTCGTTGGTTTCGATGGCGGTGACCAGGATTCCGGCGACCTCGGCGCTTTCATCGCGGATCGGACTGTAGGTCAAATCGAGCCAGAGGTCGGAATCGCCACTGTCGCGCTGCAGGGTAAAGCGTTGTTCGCTGTAGGTTCGCACCTGGCCCTGTAGGACGGCGCTGTAAATCGGGTCGGTAAAGTCCTGAAGTTCTGGCCAGATATGGTGAGTCGGCTGTCCGAAAGCGTGTGGATGCTTGCTGCCGGCGAGCAGGGCGAAGCCGTCGTTATAGATCTGTGTCAGTTGCGGCCCCCACAACAACAGCATCGGCATCGGCGAGTGAATCACGATGTCCACGGCGGTGCGCAGGCTCTGCGGCCAGGTGGCGGCGGCGCCCAATGGCGTGCGCGTCCAGTCCAGTCTGGCGATCAAAGCCTGGGCATCGCTGCCGGCGGGTGATGCGTTCATCATGTGATCCTGCGCTTAAGTCGGTGTGGCGGCGTCTACTATCCTTGCAGGGCAGTAGACGCTGGATGACCCGTTTTGGGTCATTTTTTTCATTGAATGCTTCGCGGGTGCTTTTTGCCATGGATATCGATGCACTGTTGAAACGTCTGGCCAGTCGTAACGGCTCCGACCTTTACCTGTCCACGGGAGCGCCACCCAGCGCGCGGTTCGAGGGGGTGATCACGCCGCTGAGCGATCAGCCGTTCAAACTCGGCCAGGTAGCGGCGATTGCCGAGTCCATCATGGACGCCGAACAGCGCCTGGAGTTCGACCGCGAACTGGAAATGAACCTGGCCGTCTCGTTGCCCGGTATCGGGCGCTTTCGGGTCAATCTGTTTAAACAGCGCAACGATGTGTCGATTGTGATCCGCAACATCAAGCTCGATATTCCGCGTTTCGAAGACCTCAAGTTACCGCCCGTGCTGTTGGAAACGGTGATGCTCAAACAAGGCCTGATGTTGTTTGTCGGTGCCACCGACTCGGGCAAGTCGACGTCGCTGGCGGCGCTGATCGATTACCGCAACCGTCACAGCAGTGGTCATATCGTCACCATCGAAGACCCGATCGAGTACATCCATCGGCACAAGAAATCGATCATCAACCAGCGTGAAGTCGGTGTCGATACCCGAAGTTTTCATGCCGCGTTGAAAAACACCCTGCGCCAGGCACCCGATGTGGTCCTGATCGGCGAAATTCGCGACCGCGACACCCTGGAGCACGCCCTGGCGTTTGCCGATACCGGTCATCTGGTGATTTCCACCTTGCACGCGCACAACGCCAATCAGGCGCTGGACCGCATCATCAATTTCTTCCCCGAAGAGCGCCACACGCAGCTATTGCATGACCTGGGCAACAACCTCAAGGCCTTCGTATCCCAGCGGCTGGTGCAGACCCGCGACGGTCAGCGCCGGGCGGCGGTGGAGGTGATGCTCGGCACACCGACCATTGCCGATCTGATCCGGCGCAATGAACTGGCCGAATTGAAGGGCATCATGGAGAAGTCGGTTGAAGCGGGAATGCAGACGTTTGACGGCGCGCTGTACGCACTGGTGGTGGAGGGCGCGATCAGTGAGGAAGAGGCCCTGAAACATGCGGATTCGGTGAACAACCTGCGGTTGCGGTTGAAGTTGCAGGCGGATGTGTCCGCGCCAGACTCAGGAGAATGGGGACTTATGGACTGACACACCGCCCATCAACTGTGGGAGCGGGCTTGCTCGCGAAAGCGGTTTGACAGTCCATGCAGATGTTGAATGTTAAATCGCTTTCGCGAGCAAGCCCGCTCCCACACTCGATCCTTGTCAATCAAACAGTTCAGGGCGGTCGCGGAATTGTTCCAGCGCTTGCGGGTTGGCCAGTGCGTCGGTGTTTTTCACCGGTCGCCCATGCACCACATTGCGTACCGCCAACTCGACGACCTTGCCGCTGATGGTCCTTGGAATATCCGTCACCGCGACGATTTTCGCCGGCACATGCCGGGGCGTGGTGTTGGCGCGAATGACCTGGCGGAGTTGCTGCTGCAACGCCTCGTCCAGCTCGATGCCGTCCTGCAATCGCACAAACAGCACCACCCGCACGTCATCCTGCCATTGCTGGCCGATGGCGACGCTGTCCAGCACCTGCGGGACTTTTTCCACCTGTCGGTAGATTTCCGCGGTGCCGATGCGCACGCCGCCGGGGTTGAGCACCGCGTCCGAACGTCCGTGAATCATCATTGCGCCGTGGGGCAGTTGTTCGGCGTAATCGCCCTGGGCCCAGACGCCGGGGAACTGGCTGAAATACGACGCGTGCAGTTTTTCCTGCTGCGGGTCGTTCCAAAAGCCGATGGGCATGGCCGGGAAGTGCCGGGTGCACACCAGCTCGCCTTTTTCGCCGATCACCGGCCGGCCGTCGTCGTTCCAGACTTCGACCGCCATGCCCAGGCTCTTGCCCTGCATTTCGCCCCGGCGCACTGGCTGGAGCGGGTTGCCATTGGCAAAGCACGAAACGATGTCAGTGCCGCCGGACATCGAGGCCAGGCACACGTCCGTCTTGAAGTCGCGGTAGACGTAGTCGTAACTCTGGGGCGAGAGCGCGGAACCGGTGCACAGCAGGGTTTTCAGGCTGCCCAGGTCATGACTGTCGCGGGGTTTGACGCCGTTGCCTTGCAGGGTGGCGAGGTACTTGGGGCTGGTGCCGAACACGCTGATGCGCTCGTCGTCGATCAGGTCGATCAAGCGTTGCGGATTCGGATGAAACGGCGATCCGTCGTACAGCACCACGGCGCTGCCGACGGCCAGGGCCGAGACCAGCCAGTTCCACATCATCCAGCCGCAGGTGGTGTAGTAAAACAAGCGGTCGCCGGGGCCGAGATCGCAATGCAGCGCGTGTTCCTTGATGTGTTGCAGCAGCACGCCGCCGGTGCTGTGGATGATGCATTTCGGCACGCCGGTGGTGCCGCTGGAATAAAGGATGTACAGCGGATGCGCAAAAGGCACCGGGACGAAATCCGGTTCGCCACCGATGTCGTAAAAGTCCTGCCACAGCGACACGTTCGCCTGGGTATGGAAGTGTTCGATGCGCGCCTGGGGGCGGGCGTAAGGCACGATGATCAGCTGCTGCAAGGAGGGCAGGCGTTCGAGGATTTCATTGACCTTGACGCTCTGGTCGATCTCTTTGCAGGCGTAGCGGTAACCGGCGCAGGTGATCAGCACGGTCGGTTCGATCTGGCCGAAACGGTCGATCACGCCTTGGGTGCCGAAATCCGGCGATGAACAGGACCAGATCGCCCCCACGCTGGCAGTGCCGAGCATCGCCACCAGGGTTTGCCAGGTGTTGGGCATGCACGCCGCCACGCGGTCGCCGAGGCCGACACCGGCGGCTTTCAAACTGTTTTGAAAGCCGGCGACATGTTCTGCCAATTCGGCCCAGCTCAACTGTTCGCGCTGACCGTTTTCGCCCACCGCGACCACCGCCACCGCATCGTCGCGACGGCGCAGCAGGTGCTCGGCAAAGTTCAGGGTCGCGCCGGGAAACCACTGCGCGCTGGGCATTTGCGCGCCTTCGACCAGCACCGCGTCCGGCTGGTCGTGGAAGCGGACGTCAAAAAAATCGACGATCGCTTGCCAAAACGCTTCGCGCTGATCGATGGACCATTGGTGCAGCGCCGGGTAGTCGTCGATGTGCAACTGATGCCGTTGATTGATGAAACGGCGAAAGGCTTGCATGCGCGTCTTGGCGATACGTTCGGCGCTGGGTTGCCAGAGGATCTCGGACATTGTTTGCCTCTTGTTCTTTGTGCATACACAGGGGCGTTTGTGGCGAAGGATCTATCGAAGGATCACTGCGCCAGCCACCCGCCATCAATATTCCACGCCGCGCCACGCACCTGGCTGCCGGCTTCGCTGCACAAGAACAGCACCAGTTCGCCCAATTGCGGCGGGGTGACGAATTCCAGCGACGGTTGCTTCTCGGCCAGCAAGTCGTGCTGCGCCTGCTGCGGGTCGACCCCTTTGGCAATGCGGTCATCAATCTGCTTCTGCACCAGCGGCGTCAATACCCAGCCCGGGCAGATCGCGTTGCAGGTCACCTGGGTGGTGGCGGTTTCCAGGCCCACCACTTTGGTTAAGCCAATCACCCCGTGCTTGGCTGCGACGTAGGCTGCTTTGCCCACCGAACCGACCTGGCCATGCACCGAGGCGATGTTGATGATCCGGCCCCAGTTCTTGGCCCGCATGCGGGGCAGGCACAGGCGCGTGCTGTGGAACACCGAGGACAGGTTGATTGCGATGATCGAATCCCAGCGCTCGACCGGGAAGTCTTCCACTGACGCGACGTGCTGGATGCCGGCGTTGTTGACCAGAATGTCGATGCCGCCGAACTCGCGTTCGGCGTAGGCCACCATGTCGGCGATCTGCGCCGGGTCACTGACGTCGGCCGGGTGATGACCGACCTTGCCGCCGAACTGCTGGACGTCGGCGATCACCTGGGCGGCATCGCCGAAACCATTGAGCACCACGTTGGCGCCGGCCTTGGCCAGGCTGAGCGCGATGCCCAGGCCGATGCCGCTGGTGGAACCGGTAACCAGTGCGGTCTTGCCTGTAAGAGTCGTCATGAATACCTCACACAATGCCAGTGGCGTAGAAAGTGCCGATGACCACGAAAACCGCCAGGGTCTTGATGATCGTAATACAGAAAATGTCTTTGTAGGCTTCGCGGTGCGTGAGGCCGGTCACCGCCAGCAAAGTGATCACTGCGCCGTTGTGCGGCAGCGTGTCCATGCCGCCGCTGGCCATCGCGGCGACGCGGTGCAGCACCTCCAGCGGAATGTTCGCGGCATGGGCCGCCGCGATGAAGTCATTGGCCATGGCCGCCAGCGCAATGCTCATGCCGCCGGAGGCCGAACCGGTGATGCCGGCCAGCAAGGTCACGGTGATCGCTTCGTTCACCAGCGGATTGGGAATGCTTTTGAGCCAGTCGGCCAGCACCAGAAACCCTGGCAAGGAGGCGATGACCGCGCCGAAACCGTATTCCGACGCGGTGTTCATCGCCGCCAGTAATGAACCGCTGACCGCGCTTTTGCTGCCTTCGGCCAACTGACTGCGAATCGCTTTGAAGCCAAACACCAGCACCATGAGAATGCCGACCAGCAACGCTGCCTGAACCGCCCAGATCGCCGTGAGTTTGGCGACTTCCGTGGTCACCGGCGCCGCCATGCCCGGCAGCGCGAGGGTGTGAGTCTTGCCGTACCACTGCGGAATCCACTGGGTGAACAGCAGGTTCATGATGCCGACCGCCAGCAGCGGCGACAGGGCGATCCATGGATTCGGCAGTTTGATGTCGGCTGCCGTTTCCGGTTCGTTGCGCAAGTCGGTGCCATAGCCTTCGCCGGCACGCTGAGCCTTGTTGCGCTGGCGCTGGAGAAACAGCATGCCGGTGCAGAACACGAAAATCGTCCCGATCACACCCAGCCATGGCGCCGCCCACGCGGTGGTGTTGAAGAAGGTGCTGGGAATGATGTTCTGGATTTGCGGGGTGCCGGGCAGGGCATCCATGGTGAACGAAAACGCGCCGAGGGCAATGGTTGCCGGGATCAGGCGTTTGGGAATATTGCTCTGGCGGAACATTTCGGCGGCAAACGGGTACACCGCAAACACCACCACAAACAGCGACACGCCGCCGTACGTCAGCAGGGCGCAGACCAGCACGATCACCAGCATCGCCTGGCGGGTGCCGAGCAAGCGAATAGCGGCGGCGACGATGGAGCGCGAGAACCCCGACAGTTCGATCAACTTGCCGAACACGGCGCCGAGCAGGAACACGGGGA
>NZ_JBNNWE010000132.1:0-13433 GCF_050280905.1 Pseudomonas sp. NPDC086278 | reverse complement strand
GATATTCAGCACCAGCATCGAGATCAGTGCGGAGAAGAAAATCGCCGTGCCGGTCGCGGAGATCGGATCGAGTTTGAACACGGCCGGGATGGCGGTTGGCGCGGTCACGATCGGTGCGACCTTGATGACCATTTGGTCCAGGTGCGGGATGGCGAAGTTGAACACCCAGCTGTACATCGAACCGCCGGCGGCGAACATGGCCTTGAACGGCTTCAGCGTCCAGATGGTGACCAGCACGGTGAGGATCAGGAACGGCGACCAGGCTTTGAAGATTTCCAGCAGGCTGTAAGGCGAAGCCACAGTCGTGCGCTTCTGACCGAAACCGCCAACGCTGGCGGTGACCACGGAAGCCGAGACGGCGCCGGCGATGTGCTGGCCGGCGGTGCGTTTTGGCTGCCAGACTTTCAGGAACAGCGTCAGGGAAATCAGGCTGACCAGTGCTGACGTGATGTCTGGCAGTTCCGGACCAATGAAGTTTGAGGTGAAGTATTGGGTGATGGCAAAGCTCAGGCCTGCGACCAGCGCGGCGGGCCAGGTTTCCTTCACGCCGCGCAGGCCGTCCATCATGAACACCAGCCAGAACGGCACGAACAGCGACAGCAGCGGCAGTTGGCGGCCGGCCATGGCGCCGATCTTGAACGAATCGATACCGGTGACTTGCCCGGCCACGATGATCGGAATCCCCAAGGCGCCGAACGCCACGGGTGCGGTGTTGGCGATCAGGCACAGACCGGCGGCGTACAGCGGATTGAAGCCCAGGCCTACCAGCAACGCGGCGGTAATCGCCACTGGCGCACCGAAACCCGCAGCTCCTTCAAGAAACGCACCGAAGCAGAAACCGATCAGCAACACCTGCAAGCGTTGGTCGTCGGTGATCGACAACACCGAACTGCGGATCACTTCAAACTGACCACTCTTGACCGTCAGTTTGTAGAGAAACACCGCCGCGACGATGATCCACGCAATCGGCCACAGCCCGTAAGCGAAGCCATAACCGGCGGCGGCGAAGGCCATGTCGACCGGCATCTGAAACGCGAAGATGGCGACGGCGATAGACAAGGCCAGCGTGATGCTGCCGGCCACATGCCCTTTGAGCCGGAACACGGCCAGTGCCAGGAAGAAAAACACGATGGGGATAACGGCCGCGAGCGCGGAAACGCCAAGGCTGCCGAGCGGGGTGTAGAGCTGTTGCCAGGTTTGCATATGGGGTGGCCCCTAATTGTTGTTGGTCAGGCACTGTCAGCGTTCTTGGATAATTGGTAATACCAATTTACAATCGCTGTTGGCTAGGGTAAAAGCCTTGCGGGTGGTGTGTCAATTTGCCGCCCTGAAACTTTCGTCGAATAAGTGTGTTTGTGTGCGCTTGATCCGCTCGATCAAATGCCGTCCGGTAGGTGCTGGCGCAGCGCCGATAGGCCAGAATAGAGAGCCCGGCGAGCCGTCGGGATCGTGGAGAAATGAGTTATGGGGTTTGATCAGATTCGTCAGCGCCGTTTGTCTGACGATATTGTCGAGCAGCTCGAAGGGATGATCCTCGAGGGCACATTGAAGTCCGGCGAGCGCTTGCCGGCCGAGCGCGCCTTGGCCGAGCAATTCGGTGTGTCACGCCCTTCGTTGCGCGAGGCAATCCAGAAGCTGGCGGCCAAGGGCTTGCTGGTCAGTCGTCAGGGCGGCGGCAATTACGTGGTGGAATCCTTGGGTTCGACCTTCAGCGATCCGCTGCTGCACCTGCTGGAAAGCAACCCCGAGGCCCAGCGCGATCTGCTGGAGTTTCGCCACACGCTGGAAGCGTCCTGCGCCTATTACGCGGCGTTGCGTGCGACCGATGTGGATCGCGAGCGACTGACGGCCGCGTTCGAGCAGTTGCAGGATTGTTATTCGCGTCACGATGAAGTGAGCCGGGCGGAAGAGGGCGCGGCGGACGCAAAATTTCACTTGGCGATTGCCGAAGCCAGTCATAACGCCGTGTTGCTGCACACCATTCGCGGACTGTTCGATCTGCTCAAGCGCAACGTGGTGACCAACATTGGCGGCATGTACAAACAGCGTACGGAGACCCGCGACATGCTGATCACGCAGCATCGGGAGTTGTACATGGCGATTATTGAAGGAAGGGCGGAGCAGGCGCGTGAGGTTTCCAGCCGACATATCTTGTATGTGCAGGAAGTGCTCGAAGAGGTGCGTCAGGAAGTGCAGCGCATGGCTCGGGCGGAGCGGCGCAAGGGGATGTAGTCAGCTGGTTTTTTGGTGAATGTGCGATCGCCTTCGCGAGCAAGCCCGCTCCCACATTGGATTTGTGAACGTCACAAAACATATGTGGGAGCGGGGTTGCTCGCGAAGGCGGTCTTAGGCCAAAAGAAGATTACTCTTCCTTGCCCTTGTTGCGCACCGCACGCTGCAACTCGCGACCGGCGTCGCGCTCGCGCTCGGTGTCACGCTTGTCGTATTCCTTCTTGCCCTTGCCCAGAGCGATCTCGCACTTGACCATGTGCTTGCTCCAGTACCAGGACAGGCACACGCAGGCGTAACCCTTTTGCTGCACGGCCGTGGCCAGCTTTTCCAGCTCGCGCCGGTTGAGTAGCAGCTTGCGGGTGCGGGTCGGATCTGCGATGACGTGGGTGCTGGCGGTCATCAGCGGCGAAATATGGCTGCCGAGCAGCCAGGCTTCGCCATCCTTGAGCAGGACGTAACTGTCGACCAGTTGCAGCTTGCTTGCCCGCAGACTTTTTACTTCCCAGCCGGCCAGGACCAGACCAGCCTCGAACTTATGTTCGATGAAGTAATCGTGTCGCGCCTTTTTATTCTGCGCGATGGTCCCTGTTGGGTGTTTCTTCTGTTTAGCCATAGGGGCGGCATTATAGGGAGTTGCGCGCGAGTCGGCTACGGTATCGCTACGTGCTTGAGCAGGTTGATTGAATCCCGGACAATGCGCCCTCTTTTTTGAACGCTTGGGCGTGATAACGATGTCGACAGACAAGGTTTCTGTCCACGGCAGTTGGGCTAGCCGCTGGGTCTTCATACTCGCCGCGACCGGTTCGGCCGTGGGCCTGGGTAGTATCTGGAAATTCCCTTACATGGTTGGCGTCTACGGCGGCGGCGCCTTCGTGCTGATGTTTCTGGCCTGTATCGCGCTGATCGGTGTGCCGGTCATGCTGGCCGAAACCCTGATCGGCCGCCGCGCCCGTCAAAGTCCGGCCAACGCCTTGAAGGTGTTGGCGCTGGAGGCGGGGCATTCGGGCAAGTGGTCTTGGGGCGCGTTCGCCGGGATGATCACGGCGTTGCTGATCCTTTCTTTCTATAGCGTGGTCGGCGGCTGGTCGCTGGACTACATCATCGACATGGGCCGGGGCGATTTCCAAGGGGTAACGGCTGATCAAGTCGGCGCGTACTTTGGCAATGTGATCGCCGATCCTTGGCGCCTGACACTTTGGCATACGATTTTCATGCTGCTGTCTGCGGTGGTGATCGCCAAAGGCGTGGTTGCCGGACTTGAGCGCAGCTTGCGGATCATGATGCCGCTGCTGTTTGTGATGGTCATTGTGCTGCTGGGTTACAGCATGACCACCGGGCATTTCATGGAAGGCGTGCATTTCATGTTCGACTTCCACCCGGAAAAAGTCCTCGACGGTTTGCTGCCCGCCATGGGCCATGCGTTCTTTTCCCTGAGCGTGGGTGTCGGTTCGATCATGATCTACGGCGCCTACATGCCGAAGAACTCGTCGATTTCCGGCACCGTGGTGGGTGTGGCACTGCTCGATACTTTCGTATCGCTGGTGGCTGGCCTGGCATTGTTTCCGATTGTGTTTGCCGCGGGTCTGAACCCGAGTGAAGGCCCTGGCTTGATGTTCGTCAGCCTGCCATTTGCCTTCGGTAACGTGGCGTTCGGCCAGTTGATGGGCGTAGTGTTCTTCGTACTGGTGGCGGTGGCGGCCTGGAGTTCGGCGATTTCTCTGCTCGAGCCAATGGTGGCTTACTTGGTTGAACGCACCAAAGTCAGTCGTGCCTGGGTGACGTTCTGGCTGGCATTCATCTGCTGGTTCGTGGGTTTGGGTACGGTGTTTTCTTTCAATATCTGGAAGGAAGCCAAATTTTTCGTGAACGAAGGCGGGATGTTCCATCTCTACCAATGGGGCGCGGCCGGTGGCCTGGACTTCTTTGGGGTGATCGACTTCTTTACCTCGCGCATCATGTTGCCACTCGGTGGTTTGTGTTTCGTGGTGTTTGCAGGTTGGATCATGGGGCGTGAAGCGGTGCGCGACGAACTGTCGATCCGCAGCCCGGTGTTGTTCAGCCTGTCCCTGTTCTTGATGCGCTATGTGGCGCCCATCGGCATTCTCGTAGTGTTTGCCGCCCAGCTCTGGAAGTGACGCTGACATGACGACACATATTCAACGTTCGGCCCTGCTGCCATATCCGGCGCAAGCGCTGTATGACCTGGTCAACGACGTGGCGCGTTATCCCGAGTTTCTGCCGTGGTGCTCGGCCGCTGAAGTGCTGGAAAGCTCGCCCGAGCACATGCGAGCCAGTGTGGGTGTGGCCAAGGGTGGGCTGAGTCAGCATTTCGTCACCAGAAATACGTTGGTGCCCGGCCAATCGATCGAGATGAACCTTGAAGAGGGGCCGTTTACCCAGCTGCACGGCATCTGGGTGTTCAAGCCGCTGACCGAAAAGGCCTGCAAGATCAGCCTGGATTTGTCGTTCGACTACGCGGGGCCGATTGTTCGCGCGACGCTGGGTCCATTGTTCAATCAGGCTGCCAATACGTTGGTGGACGCGTTCTGCCAGCGCGCCAAGCAGATTCATGGTTGAGGCGGTGATTGATGTCGAGGTGGTCTACGCCGCCGTTGATCGACAGGTGTTGCTTTCGGTTGCGGTGCCGGAGGGCGCATCGGTGCGCGACGCATTGCGCAGATCCGCGGTAGATGCGCAGTTTCCGGAGTTGGACCTGGCCAATTGTCCGGTCGGAATCTTTGGCAAAGTCATTGTTGATCCAGAAGTGCGCCCGGTTCAGGCAGGGGATCGCATCGAAATTTACCGTCCGTTGCAGGCCGATCCGAAAGAAGTTCGCCGGTTGCGCGCCGCGAAGGCCGCCGAGGCTAAAGCCCGGAATCAGTAATTTCCTGAAATGCTGGACAATAAAAAACCCGGAATCTCCGGGTTTTTTATTACGTCGCAAGTTATTGCGGCGTGGTGTCCAGCGGTTCTGGTGTCGGGACTGGAACGGTTTCTACACCGTCTACGTCCTTCTGGATCTGATCCAGCAACGAACCTGGCTTGACCGGTTTTTCCGGTTTCGGCTTCTCGGCGTTCTCTGCTGGTGCAGTGACTTTCGTGCCACTGTCCTTGCCGAGAATCGCTTCGTCGCGGCTCACGCCTGGCATGAAATCACCAGAGAGGCTGACAAGCTGATCATTTGGGTTGAAGATAACGCTAATGCGTTCCTGTTGGCGTTCACCGCCACCCGGTTGCAGGCTGTACAGATAATCCCAGCGATCGGCATGGAACGTGTCGGTCAGCAGGGGATTGCCCATGATAAACCGTACTTGCTTACGGGTCATTCCCGGGCGTAACTGGTCTATCATGTCCTGCGTGACGACATTGCCCTGCTGGATGTCGATTTTGTAAACCCCGGGGAATGAACAACCGGCGAGTGCGAGCAGTCCCACAAAGGTGAAACTGGTTAGCAAGAGCTTGGTGTTTTGCATCGGTGGGCGACTTCCACTATCTTGGCTGGGACAACGTAAACGCCGATCATACCCGCATTAAGAGAAGCTGCGAAGCAGCATCGCGAGAAAGCTGACCATGGTTGAAAATAGCGAACTACGCAAAGCCGGCCTCAAAGTGACCCTTCCACGGGTCAAAATTCTGCAAATGCTCGATTCCGCCGAGCAGCGCCACATGAGTGCCGAGGATGTTTACAAGGCACTGATGGAGGCTGGTGAGGACGTCGGTCTGGCCACGGTTTACCGTGTACTGACTCAGTTCGAGGCAGCTGGCCTTGTGGTGCGGCACAACTTCGACGGAGGCCATGCGGTCTTCGAACTGGATGACGGCAAGCATCACGACCATATGGTCAACGTCGAAACCAGCGAAGTGATCGAATTCTTCGACGAAGAAATCGAGCGCCTGCAGAAAGCCATCGTCGATAAGTACGGCTTCGAGATGGTTGATCACAATCTGGTGCTGTACGTACGTAAGAAAAAGTAAGCATGTCACGCGAATTTCACGTTCGCGAAACGAGCGAAGGCGACCCCAGGGTCGCCTTCGTGCTTTCTGCCGTTCTTAAGTTTTAGCGGCGACAACCATTTTTTTCGCGTGAGCGAGAGATTCTTTGGTCAGGTCGATGCCTCCGAGCATCCGCGCTACTTCTTCTACGCGCTCATTCTTGCTGAGTTTGGACACCGCCGTGCGGGTCTCGTCCTCTCCGCGCACCTTGTGCACAAAAAGATGTTGATGACCCTGCGCGGCCACTTGCGGCAGGTGAGTCACTGTCAGCACTTGCCCGCGCTCACCGAGGCGTCGCAGCAGTTGGCCAACGATCTCGGCGGTCGGGCCGCCAATGCCCACGTCCACTTCATCGAATACCAGTGTTGGCACGCGAGAGGTCTGTGCGGTGATTACCTGAATCGCCAGGCTAATGCGCGAAAGCTCTCCCCCCGAGGCTACTTTGGCCAAGGCTTTCAAGGGCTGGCCAGGGTTGGCACTGACCAAAAGCTCCACCTGTTCCAGGCCATTGGGCAGCAGTTCGTCGCTGCTGTTAGGGCGTAACTCGATGGTGAAACGACCGCCAGGCATGCCCAGACGTTGAATTTCCTGCTCTACAGCACTCGCCAGGCTGTTCGATGCCTGATGACGCAAGTCGCTCAGTTCGCGTGCCTTCTCTTGATAGTGGCGGGCGTAAGACGCGAGCTCATCGCTCAGTCGCTCGATGGATTCGTCATTGGCATTCAGGGTTTCGATTTCATCGAGCAAGCGTTGCTGCATCTCCGCGACCTCGGTCGGCTGGATGCGGTGCTTGCGTGCCATGGTGTAGATCGCATCGAGGCGTTCTTCAAGATATTGAAGGCGCGCCGGATCGGCGTCGAAATTATCAAGGAAGCGGTTCAGCTCACCCACGGCCTCCTCAACCTGGATCTGCGCGCTGGTCAGCAGGCTGCTGGCTTCGCCTAGCGCACCGATCGAGTTGTTCACGCTCGACAGTCGATTGAGGCTGGCGGTCAACGCGTTCAGGACATTTCCGGAATCGCTTTCGCTGCATTGCTCGACGACTTGCCGGCAAATGCCGAGCAGGGTTTCGGCGTTGGTCAGGTTCTTGTGTTCCTGTTCCAGTTGCTCCAGTTCGTTTTCACCGAGACCGAGATTTTCCAGTTCTTCGAGTTGGTAGCTGAGTAGCTGATGGCGAGCGCGTTGCTCGTCACCGGAATTGGAGAGGCGGTCCAGTTCCAGGCGAGTCTGGCGCCAGCGTTGGGCGGCCAATTGCACCTGGCGAGCGAGGTCGGTGGCGCCGGCGTATTCGTCGAGCAGCCGGCGATGGGTATCGGTCTTGAGCAGTGATTGGTGTTCATGCTGGCTGTGGATATCAATCAGCAGTTCGCCCAGGGCCTTGAGATCGCCGAGCGGGCAGGGCGTGCCGTTGATGTAGCCACGGGAGCGGCCTTCGGCGGTGATTACCCGGCGCAGGATGCACGGACCGTCGCTCTCGAGGTCGCGCTCGGCGAGCCAGGCGCTGGCTTCCGGAATATCGATCAGGTCGAAGGTGGCCAGGATATCGGCCTTGTCGGCGCCGGGACGGACTACACCGCTGTCAGCGCGGTCGCCCAGGGTCAGGCCCAGGGCGTCGAGCATGATCGACTTGCCGGCGCCGGTTTCCCCGGTGATCACGCTCATGCCGCGATCGAGTTCGAGATCGAGATGTTCGACGATGGCGTAGTTGTGTACGGACAGGTGCACCAGCATAAAGGCCGCTCCCAGGCTTTAGGTCTGGTTATTTATACAGTGTTTTATTTGCGCCTGACAATGCCCTCGCTTAGCTCGATTTGCGTGGTCTGACGAAATGCTTAGTGCGTCGAGTCATTCAATGCAGCGCTTTTTGTAGGGTTAATCACTGCAAACCCCTTGAAGCTGATTTTTGCGGCCCCATATACCGGGACAGAAGCGCGAGTTGAGCTCGCGGACGATATTGAAAGGAGAAATCTATGGCTGACGAACAGACAATGGATACGCAAAATCAAGACGCCAACCAAGGCTCCGCGGCCTCGGGTGAAGACCTGGCGACTCGTGTACAAGTGCTCGAAGAGCAACTGGCAGGCGCGCAGGATCAGGCATTGCGTGTTGCCGCCGATCTGCAGAACGTCCGCCGTCGCGCCGAGCAGGATGTAGAAAAAGCGCACAAGTTCGCCCTGGAAAAATTTGCGGGCGATTTGTTGCCGATCATCGACAGCCTGGAGCGTGGTCTGGAGTTGTCCAGCCCGGATGATGAAAGCATCCGTCCAATGCGCGAAGGCATCGAGCTGACCCTGAAAATGTTCCAGGACACCCTGAAGCGTTATCAGTTGGAAGCGATCGATCCGCATGGCGAACCGTTCAACGCCGTTCATCATCAGGCGATGGCCATGCAGGAAAGCGCTGATGTCGAACCGAACAGCGTGCTCAAGGTGTTCCAGAAGGGTTACCAGCTCAACGGTCGCTTGCTGCGCCCGGCCATGGTTGTGGTCAGCAAGGCACCGGCGCCAGTTTCGCCTTCGATTGATGAGCAGGCTTGAAATTAGCCGCAAGGCCCCCATTTAGAAGTCAAGCGTTTAAGTGCTACCGCAGTTAGCCACCACTGCTGCGGCAACCAAATCCAAAGTTTCGGGAGAGTTAACATGGGCAAAATTATCGGTATCGACCTGGGGACCACCAACTCCTGCGTCTCCGTGCTTGAAAACGGCGTAGCCAAAGTTATTGAAAACGCCGAAGGCGCGCGTACTACGCCGTCGATCGTGGCTTATGCCAACGATGGTGAAATCCTCGTTGGTCAGTCGGCCAAGCGTCAGGCTGTGACCAATCCGCACAACACCCTGTACGCGGTGAAGCGTCTGATCGGTCGTAAGTTCGACGAAGAAGTCGTACAGAAAGACATCAAGATGGTCCCGTACAAAATCGCCAAGGCTGACAACGGCGACGCTTGGGTTGAAGTGAACGGCCAGAAAATGTCGCCGCCACAGATCTCGGCTGAAATTCTGAAGAAAATGAAGAAGACCGCCGAAGACTACCTCGGCGAGCCAGTGACCGAAGCGGTGATCACCGTTCCGGCTTACTTCAACGACAGCCAACGTCAAGCCACCAAAGACGCCGGCCGCATCGCGGGCCTGGACGTTAAACGCATCATCAACGAACCTACCGCAGCCGCTCTGGCTTACGGTATGGACAAGGCCAAGGGCGATCACACCGTGATCGTTTACGACCTGGGCGGCGGTACTTTCGACGTTTCCGTGATCGAAATCGCTGAAGTCGATGGCGAGCACCAGTTCGAAGTATTGGCCACCAACGGTGATACGTTCCTGGGCGGTGAAGACTTTGACATTCGTCTGATCGACTACCTCGTTGACGAATTCAAGAAAGAAAGCGGCATGAACCTCAAGGGTGACCCGCTGGCGATGCAGCGCCTGAAAGAAGCCGCTGAAAAAGCCAAGATCGAGCTGTCCTCTGCTCTGTCGACCGACGTGAACCTGCCGTACATCACTGCAGACGCTACCGGTCCCAAGCACTTGAACGTGAAAATCTCCCGCGCCAAGCTTGAAGCGCTGGTAGAAGACCTGGTTCAACGCACCATCGAACCTTGCCGCATCGCTCTGAAAGACTCCGGTATCGACGTTGGCGCGATCAACGACGTGATCCTGGTAGGCGGTCAGACCCGTATGCCACTGGTTCAGAAACTGGTGACCGAGTTCTTCGGTAAAGAAGCTCGTAAAGACGTGAACCCGGACGAAGCGGTTGCCATGGGTGCTGCCATCCAGGGCGCGGTATTGGCCGGCGACGTGAAAGACGTTCTGCTGCTGGACGTCAGCCCGCTGACCCTGGGTATCGAAACCATGGGCGGCGTGATGACCGCGCTGATCGAGAAAAACACCACGATTCCTACCAAGAAATCGCAAGTGTTCTCGACGGCCGATGACAACCAGGGCGCTGTGACCATCCATGTGTTGCAAGGTGAGCGTAAGCAAGCGGCCCAGAACAAGTCCTTGGGCAAGTTCGACCTGGCCGAGATTCCACCAGCACCACGTGGCGTGCCACAAATTGAAGTGACCTTCGACATCGACGCCAACGGCATTCTGCACGTAGGCGCCAAAGACAAGGCTACCGGCAAGACTCAGTCGATCGTGATCAAGGCCAACTCCGGTCTGTCCGAGGAAGAGATTCAGCAGATGATTCGCGATGCTGAAACCAACGCCGACGAAGACCGCAAGTTCGAAGAGCTGGCCGCTGCCCGTAACCAGGGCGATGCACTGGTTCACTCGACGCGCAAAATGATCGCCGACGCTGGCGATAAAGTGACCGCTGAAGAGAAGACTGCGATCGAAGCCGCTGTTGTTGCCCTGGAAGCCGCTGTTAAAGGCGACGACAAGGCTGCGATTGATGCCAAGGTTGAAGAGCTGTCGAAAGTCTCTGCTCCAGTGGCGCAGAAGATGTACGCCGAACAGGCTCAGCCTGCTGAAGGCGCGGCACCGCACGACGAAAAAGCCGAGAAGGCTGATGACGTTGTCGATGCCGAGTTCGAAGAAGTCAAAGACCACAAGTAAGTTGTTGGTCGGCCGGTTGACTGTCGTCAGGCAGTGACTGGTAGGATGTCGCCGCGCGGGGGCTTGCTCCCGCGTTGGCGTGTCTGGAGTTAACGAATTTTTACAGCATGCGACAACGCTCGCACGCTGCTGGTATGGCCGAAGATGCTCCTGCTTTTCGAGCTGCAAGTACCGCATCGAATCAAAGACCAGGATCGTTGAATTGACGTGAGTTGGGTCCGGGCCTGTATTGGGGCTCAACGAGTTTGGCGAAGCTCAGGAGGGGTTTGCCGGACGTCCTTAAGAGTGCAAAGACTTATGGCAAAGCGTGACTATTACGAAGTATTGGGTGTTGAGCGAGGCTCAAGCGAAGCAGACCTGAAAAAGGCCTACCGACGCCTGGCGATGAAGCACCACCCGGACCGTAATCCCGATGACAAAGCGTCGGAAGAAATGTTCAAAGAGGCCAACGAGGCCTACGAAGTGCTGTCCGATTCGAGCAAGCGCGCGGCGTATGACCAATATGGTCATGCCGGTGTTGATCCGAGCATGGGTGGCGGCGGTGCCGGGTTTGGCGGGCAGAATTTCTCCGACATCTTTGGCGATGTCTTCAGCGACTTCTTCGGCGGTGGTCGCGGCGGTTCCCGTGGCGGCGCTCAGCGTGGCAGCGATCTGCGTTACACGCTCGAGCTGAACCTGGAAGAAGCGGTGCGCGGCACGACCGTGAATATCCGCGTTCCGACGCTGGTCAACTGCAAACCGTGCGACGGCTCGGGTGCCAAGAAAGGCTCCTCGCCAGTCACTTGCCCGACCTGCGGCGGTATTGGTCAGGTCCGCATGCAGCAAGGCTTCTTCTCGGTGCAGCAAACCTGCCCGCGCTGCCATGGCCAAGGCAAGATCATTTCCGATCCGTGCGATTCGTGCCATGGCGAAGGTCGTGTCGAAGAGTACAAAACCCTGTCCGTCAAAGTGCCAGCCGGTGTTGATACCGGTGACCGCATTCGTCTGTCCGGCGAAGGCGAGGCGGGCGCGCAGGGCGGCCCGACGGGCGACCTGTACGTGGTGATCAATGTGCGCGAGCACGCGATCTTCCAGCGCGACGGCAAGCATCTGTTCTGTGAGGTGCCGATCAGCTTCGTCGACGCGGCGCTGGGCGGCGAGTTGGAGATTCCGACCCTTGATGGTCGGGTCAAGCTGAAGATTCCGGAAGGAACTCAGACCGGCAAGCAGTTCCGTGTGCGCGGCAAAGGTGTTGCACCGGTGCGTGGCGGCGGCGCTGGCGATCTGATGTGTCGTGTGGCGGTCGAAACGCCGGTCAATCTGGGGCGTCGTCAGCGCGAATTGCTGGAAGAGTTCCGCAGCTCGCTGGAGGATGACAACAGCCATTCGCCGAAAACCACCGGTTGGTTCGAAGGCGTGAAGCGCTTCTTCGGCGATTTGTAAGGAGTCGGCATGCGACGTATAGCTGTGATGGGCGCTGCCGGGCGCATGGGCAAGATTCTGGTTGAAGCCGTGCAACAGCGTGCGCCGCTGACCGGTCTGACGGCGGCCATTGTGCGCCCCGGCAGCACGCTGATTGGCGTGGATGCCGGCGAGCTGGCTTCGTTGGGTCGTATCGGCGTGCCGTTGTCCGGGCATGTGGAGTCGGTGGCTGACGAATTCGACGTGTTGATCGACTTCACGTTGCCGGAGGTCATGCTGAAAAACCTGGCGTTCTGCCGCAAGGCTGGCAAGGCGATGGTGATAGGCACGACCGGTTTGGATGCAGCTCAGAAGCAGGTGCTGGTCGAAGCAGGGAAGGTCATTCCTATCGTGTTCGCGGCCAATTTCAGCGTTGGGGTCAACCTGTCGCTGAAGTTGCTCGACATGGCCGCCCGAGTGCTGGGTGACGATGCCGACATCGAAATCATCGAGGCGCATCATCGGCACAAGATCGACGCGCCGTCAGGCACGGCGTTGCGCATGGGTGAGGTGATTGCCAGCGCGCTGAATCGTGACCTGCAGAAGGTCGCGGTTTATGGTCGTGAAGGGCACGCCGGTGCGCGTGAGCGTGAAACCATCGGTTTCGCGACGGTTCGCGGCGGTGATGTGGTCGGTGATCACACGGTGTTGTTCGCCTGTGAAGGCGAACGTCTGGAAATCACGCATAAAGCGTCCAGCCGCATGACCTTCGCCAAGGGCGCAGTGCGTGCCGCTTTGTGGCTGGACGGTCGTGAGCCAGGTCTCTACGACATGCAAGACGTGCTCGACCTGCGTTAAGATGCGCCCGAAATCGGGCTCAAACCCAGCGTTTGGGCCCGATTTTATTCCGCCAAGCGACGTCCTGTCGCATTCCCCGGCCTTTAAGGCTCATTGGCGGTAGACCAAAAAGGCCTTTTTCTGTAAGCTACAGCTTTAGTGTGTCCACTAAAAGCGCGCAGAATAATTCGGTGAAGAAGCGGGGTGACGTGTCCATACGTCACTCCGCTTTTTTACAACCTGCGATCGCCCTTTCAGGCTTTATTTACGGGAGGTCTTCTTGACTAAGCCAGCCATACTCGCCCTTGCTGATGGCAGCATTTTTCGCGGCGAAGCCATTGGAGCCGACGGTCAAACCGTTGGTGAGGTGGTGTTCAACCCCGTGCCCTGTGAAAAAACGACTGAATTTCAGCTTCGGCTGAGTTGGCTTTTTGC
>NZ_JBNNWE010000131.1:0-13605 GCF_050280905.1 Pseudomonas sp. NPDC086278 | reverse complement strand
GGATTTGCAGCGCAGCGAACACCCGGTGGTGCTGGCGGGCGACTACAACGTGGTGCCCACCGATCTCGATATTTACAACACGCGCTCCTGGCTCACTGGAGTTGCTGCAAACCGAATCCATCGCTTTGCACGGTCGCGACATGCCTCTGCTCGAAGACATCCTGGCGCAGAAACAGGCAACGATCATTTTGCTCGAACAGCATGGCCGCAAGCGCAGTGAAATCCTCGCCAGCCTGAACCTGCCGACCAATCGCGATGGCCTGGAGCAACTCGCCAGCCAGTCGAGCGTCGGCGATCAATTGCTGGAACAGAGCGACAAGCTGACCGAGCTCCTGGCTCAATGCCAGACCGCCAACGTCAACAACGGTCAGTCGATCCTGGTGCAGCAGGCCGCCACGGCCAATCAGCTGAAAATCCTCACCGGCGGCGAACCGCCAGCGCTGTACGACGCCCGCGGATCAACCGCCAAGCCAGCGAAGCCGCGCCCGCTCAGCCAGGCCTGAGCCTCGTCGATGAGCACACTCTTTCAAGACACGTCACATGCTGGCAGTATGCTGGCCAGTTGCAGTCATATTTTGTCCGGAGAATGATGAACCGTGTCCATTGCCTTAAACGCGGAAGATGCTCCGCAGCCACCCAAGGTACTCTCCACACCGATGGAGATCGCGGGTAACCTGCGCCAGCTGCAAGAAAGCCACGACCCGCTGATCATCACGTTCCATGAGCGCAACCAGCGCTTCCAGAGCTATCTGGTGGACGTCGACCGTGACAGCAACATGATTGCCCTGGACGAAATGGTGCCCCGCGATGGCGAACGCTATCTGCTGGCGGGCGAGTCGTTTCGGATCGAAGGCTTCCATGACGGCGTGCGCATTGCCTGGGAAAGCAACGGTCGGCTGACCATCGACGAATCCGGCAACACCCGCTGCTATCGCGGCACACTCCCTGACGAAGTGGTCTATCACCAGCGCCGCAGTGCCTTCCGGGCTGCGTTGAAGCTGGCGCAACTGGTAGACGTCGAACTGGGCGGCGAAAAGCTCAAGTTCCCGGTGACCGGCAAACTGCTGGATATCTCCGCCACGGGTTGCAAGCTGCGTTTTGACGGCGACATCACTCCCCGGCTGCAACTGGGCCAGGTCTATGACCGCTTCATCGCAGAATTGCCATTTGGCAGCATGACGACGCCGGTGGAGCTGCGTTACCTGCACTTCGAAGAAAGGATCTCCACCACCTTCGCCGGCATCCGCTTTCACAACATGAGCGGGTTGGTGCAGCGTCAGGTCGAGCGCTTTGTCTATCAGTTGCAGCGCGAAGCGCGCCGATTCGATAAAGACGACCTCTAAGCCACCCGCCTCAAAAAAAACGGGCAGTCACTTGCGGTGACTGCCCGTTTTTTTATGGCCTGGATTCAAGGCCTGGCTTCGGTGAAGCTCTGCTCGCGACCGCTGTCCGGATCTTCTGGCAGAGGATCGGTTTCAGGCTCCGGCGCCGGGTCGGGCGCAGGTTCCGGATTGACCGGCGACTGCATCTGATCGTGCACCATCTGTTCATCGACACGCGGATCGAGCGCCGCCACCAGTGGCGAACTCGACATGCTGTCCGGCATGGCGACGTGATGCAACGGCGCATCGTCGACCTGGTGCAAGTTGGTGACCGCTTTCGGGCGGATCCGCCAGACCAGCACCAACGCGAAGAAACTGAAAAACGCATACAGCATCTGGCTGCCGAACATCTTCATCAGCACCCCGGCCACCAACGGCCCGATGCTGGCGCCGACGCCGTAAGTCACCAATAACATGGCGGTCAGCGAGACTCGGCGATCCGCTTCGACGTGGTCATTGGAAAACGCCACGGCCAACGGATACAGGCAGAACTGCACCAGCGAACAGAGGAAGCCGGCGATGAACAGCACTTCCAGCGGCACCTGCCGCATGATCGCCAGCGGCAACGCGGCAAGCGCCAGGCTGAAAGCAAAAGAGCGAATCAGCAGCGCCCGGTCATAACGGTCGGACAACCAGCCAAGCGGCCATTGCACCAACAGACCGGCAAAAATGCAGCTACCCATGAACAGGCCGACTTGCTCGGTGGACAAGCCTTGCTGCGACGCATACAGCGGCGCCAGACCGTAGAACGAGCCGACGATCAGCCCCGCGCCCAGCACCGTGCTCAGGGATTGCGGGACACGCTTGATGAAGAACCGCGGTTCCATCGGCGCCGGGTGTAATGGCGCCGGGTGAATTCGTCGGGTCAGGGCCACCGGCACCAGACACAATGCGAAGCACAGGGCGACCAGCATCAGCAGCTCCAGGCCCAGGGCCGGGTGCATGACCAGAATCAATTGCCCGAGCACCAACCCGAGGTACGAAGCGATCATGTAGCCGCTGAACACCAGGCCGCGCTGCTTGGCCTCGGCTTGCTCGTTGAGCCAGCTCTCGATGACCATGTATTGGCACATCATGCCCAGACCGACAATCACCCGCAAAAACAGCCAGGCCGGCAAATAGTCGATCAACCCATGACCGAGCACCGCCGCGCCGACGATGCCGGCACACGCCGCATAAGCGCGAATATGCCCGACCCGGGCGATCAAGCGGTGGCCGATCTTGCCGCCCAGCACCAGGCCGAAATAGTTGGCAGCCATCAACGCACCGACCCACAGGCTGTCGACGTGATCGGCGGCCAGTCGCAAGGCCAGGTAAGTACTTAACAGGCCCGAGCCGATCAACATCATCAGCGAGGCGAAATAAAGCGCTCGAAAGGATTTCCAGATTTGGCGCATCGGCGTTCCGAGCGGCTCCTTGCAGTGAGTATCGGGCTACCTGAAAGATAGTCCGAAGACGACGACTCGTCAGGCCTGGGCGGCCAGCACACGACGCTCCCAGGGCGTAATTTCATCAAAGAAACTGGTCAGTTCCAGAGACTTCGAAGCGACGTAGCCTTCGATGAACTCCTTGCCAAACAGTTCCTTCGCCAATTGGCTACGTTTCAGACGCTCGAGAGCGGCATGCAAGGTACACGGCAGCGAAAGATTATCCGGTACCGCGAATTCACCTTGAATCGCTTCGGTCGGTTCCAGTTCGTGTTCGATGCCATACAACCCCGCCGCCAGGCTCGCGGCGATAGCCAGATACGGATTGGCGTCCGCCCCCGGCAAGCGATTTTCGACCCGACGAGCCACCGGTGCACTGGCCGGAATGCGCAGCCCCGCCGCACGGTTATCGTGGGACCAGCAGGCATTATTCGGCGATGCAAACGGATGGCACAAACGCTGGTAGGAGTTCACGTTCGGCGCAAACAGCGCGGTGAAATCGGCCATGCCGGCCTGCTGGCCACCAATGAAGTGACGGAAGGTCGCGGTCGGTTGCCCGGATTCATCGCTGAACACATTCCGCCCGCTGCCAATGTCGACGATGCTTTGATGAATGTGCATCGAGCTGCCGGGCGTATGCGCCAGGGGTTTGGCCATGCACACCACGGTCAAACCGTGTTTGAGCGCTACTTCTTTGAGCAGGTGTTTGAAGAGGAACGTCTGGTCGGCCAGCAACAGCGGATCGCCATGCAGCAGGTTGATCTCGAACTGGCTGACACCCATTTCGTGCATGAAGGTATCGCGCGGCAAACCCAGTGCCGCCATGCACTCGTAGACTTCGCTGAAGAACGGTCGCAAGCCGTTATTGGAACTGACGCTGAACGCCGAGTGGCCGTCCTCACGACGGCCGTCCAGGCCCAGCGGCGGCTGGAAAGGTTGCGTCGGGTCGGTGTTGGGCGCGAAGACGAAGAATTCCAGTTCGGTCGCTACCACGGGCGCCAGGCCGAGGGCGGTGTAACGGGCAATAACCGCCTTGAGCTGGCCGCGAGTCGACAGGCTGGAGCTTTCGCCGGTCAGTTCGTCAGCATCGCAAATGGCAAATGCGCGGGGTTGTTTGCTCCAGGGCAGGCGATGGATCTGCGCCGGATCAGGCACCAGCGCCAGGTCGCCATCGTCGCTGCCGTAAAACTGCGCCGCCGGGTAACCGCCCATGATGCATTGCAGCAGCACGCCTCGCGCCATCTGCAAACGGCGCCCTTCGAGGAACCCCTCGGCGGTCATTACCTTGCCCCGAGGCACGCCATTCAGATCCGGCGTAACACATTCAATCTCATCAATGCCCGTCAGTCGCTGTGCGAGTGAGCGCAGGTCATCGGTTGTCATGACGCAATCCTTTGTTGTGCGGGCCGCGAACGGCGACCCGTACAAAATAGGCTCCGCGTGTTCGGAATTTCAAGCGCCGACAACAAAAAGAACGTCAAGGCAGATAAAGGCTGAACACCCCGCCGCCCAACGGCCCGCCATTGCTGATTTCGGTACGGCCACCCACACCGTTGCGCTGGTGCAACGCGGCGATGCGTCCGGCGAAATACAGGCCCAGACCGGTACTGCCGCTGCTGTGATTGATGCCCTGCACGTAATCGGCCTGGCGGTCGATCATTTCAGCCGGGTAGCCGTCGCCGTCGTCATTGATGGTCAGCCTCAGTTGGCCGCCCTCGTCGCCGGCGCTGATCAGCAGCGAGTGACGCGCATAACGAATCGCGTTATTGATGCTGTTGGCCAGCACCGAGGCGACCAGTTCCCGGTCGAAAAATCCCAGCGGGCTCAGCGGGTCGACTTCATAAGTCGCGATGATGCCGCGACTGGCGAACACCTCTTGATGCGCAGCCAGTTGCGCCTCGATGAAATCATCCAGTTCGTGATAGGCCGGCTGCAACGGCATCTGGTTCACACCCAATTTGTACAGCCCGAGCAACTGCACGAGCATGCCATTGAGGTGGGCAAACTCGTACTCGATCACGCCCTGCTCCGCGCTGTTCTGCTCGGGGTCGGGCAAACGCGACAGCCAATGGCTGTGGGCCTGCATCAGCATGGCCAGCGAGTTCTTCATGTCATGCACGGTGGAGGCAATCACCGTGGAGAAATCCAGTGCCGGGGTGTCGTGGTTCATCCGTTGAACGCCTTGATTTTCAATTTCTGGTAGCGCGGATAACGCGCATCGGTGTCGGGCATCATCCCGACCAGTTTCAGGCAGGCCCGACACTCTTCGAGTTCGGCCGACTCCACGTTGGTATCCGTGCCGTGCAACAGCGACTGCGCCATGTTCAGCGCGATACTGATGTTTTTCGGCTGCATGGCCAGGGCTTTGCGGAAGATCGCCCGGGCTTCCACGAGATTGCCAGTCCTGTAAATCTGTACGCCCTGACGATTGAGGTCGGCGGCCGCATTGCTGGAGCTGAGGATCGTCGGGTCATCGGTCAGCTTGGCGATGCTTTGCATCACCACCGGATCATCGCCGTAGATTTCCGCACAGTTTTTCAACATCGACGCCCCGGCACTCGCCTGGCCGAGCATCTGCAACTGTTTGGCCACCAACAGCGCGGCTTCGGCGCTCATGAACTGCTCCATGCCGTCGAGGCGCATCATCGCTTGCTCGGTGAGCTTCTCGGCGGTCTCGGCATCGTTCAGCAACAGGCTGGTGGCTTTCATCAGCCGCGCACGAATTTGCAGGCCCGGATCGGTCGGGTTTTCCTTGGCCACCAGGCTGAGGGTCGTGTTGATCTCCAGCCGGGTCCGGGTATCCAGGCCTTTTTCGCTGCCCTTACTGATCAAGGCGTGGGCCAGGCCCAGGTTGCTTTCGGCATCCTTGAAGCGCGACTGTGCGCCTTGCGACACCGCTTGGCGATACGCTCGGGAGGCGGTGTCGAAATCCTCGTTGATCATCGCCAGCTTGCCCAGCAGCGCCTGGCGGCGCACCGCCAATGGCGACAGGCGAATGGCTTCTTCCAATACCTTTTGCGCACCTTTGGTGTCGCCTTCGACCACCAGCACGTCGGCCATGCCGTCATACAGCGCCGGCATCAACGGAAACACTTTCATGGCTTGTTCGTAGATGCCTTTGGCCTGGTTGATATGACCGCGCTTGAACAGCAACTTGCCCAGCCCGGCAAACGCCCAAGGTAGCGGACGATCGGCAATGATGCTGTCGTAGAGGCGCTCCAGCGCTTCGTTCTGGTTCAAGTCGCGCAACGCGTCCGCGCGATAACGCAGGCACAGCGGCGAATAACGGATGTCCTTCTTGCACAGCTCGATACAGGCATTGAGCACTTCGAGTGGCTTGCCGCGGTCGAGCGCTTGCAGGATCGGCTTGAGCAGGTTCTTGCGCTGCTCCAGACGTTCGAGGCGTTGGGCCAGGCCCGAGCGGTTGAACGGCTTGGTCAGGTAAGCATCGGGCTCGTGCTCCAGCGCGCTGAGCACCATGGCCTGGCTGGTTTCGGCGGTCACCATGAGGAACACACTTTCATGGCTGATCAGCTTTTCGATCATCAAGTCTTCGAGCACCTGCTGGCCGTTCTTCTTGCCGTCGCCGAGGTGGAAATCCTGCAGGATGAAGTCGTAAGCCTTCTGCGAACACATGCGCAGCGCCTGTTCACCGGTATCGGCGGTGTCGACGTCCTTGACCCCCAATTCACGCAGCATGGACCTGACGGAACTGCGGAAATCCGAGAAATCATCGACGATCAGAAAACTCTTTTGGTGATACGACAGCATCGAAGATTTCCAGGCAATGGTAAGAAGAAGAGCATGACCGTTCGGGTTATCGGCCAGGAGTGCCAATCCCTTGAGAACTCCTGCGACTTCAGCGTGCTCTAAATATTTGAAGGCGTTATTGAAAAACGGGATTATCCTGCTTTATTGCGCCAAAGTTCGTCCGTGTTTGAACTCGATTCACCCCCTTGTCGCCGGTAAAGGCAGAAAAAATGAACACCACCCCCAAGCCATCCGCCGACACCCGCGAGCGGCAAGTGTCGAGCCCCAGCAGCCTGGACTTTCCGGTGGTCGGCATTGGTGCTTCGGCGGGCGGGCTGCAAGCGATCAAACTGTTCTTCGATAACATGCCGCACGACAACGGCATGGCGTTTGTAGTGATTCTTCACCTGTCGCCCGACCATCAAAGCATCGCGGACAAGATCATTCAGGAATCGACCCTGATGCCGGTGCTCCAGGTCACCGAGTCGGTGGCTATCGAGAAAAACCATGTCTACGTGATTTCACCCGCTCAGCAGCTGCTGATGAATGACGGTGTTCTTGAAGTCAGCAGCACTGATCCGCACCTGAGCCGTCATTCTTCGATCGACCTGTTCTTCCGCGATCTGGCGGATGTGCACCGCGAACGAGCGTTTTGCCTGATCTTGTCTGGCAGCGGCTCCGATGGCGCGGTCGGTTTGTCGCGTATCAAGGAGCACGGCGGGGTCACCATGGCCCAGGCGCCGGAAGACGCCGAGTTCGACGGTATGCCCCGCGCGGCCATCGATACGCATATGGTCGATCTGGTGTTGCCGGTGGTAGAGATGCCGCAAAAACTGCTGGAGTTGTGGCGCAACGCCAAGGAAATCAGTTTGCCCACCGCCAATGATCCTTACCGTCAAGCCCTCGCTTCAGTATCGGAGCGCGATGCGGCGCTGGCCGAACAGCTGCTGCACGACATCCTGATCCAACTGCGCACCGGCACGGGTCATGACTTCAAGCACTACAAACGCGCGACCGTGTTGCGCCGAATCGAGCGGCGGATGCAGGTCACCACCCAGCCGGACCTGACGGCTTACTACCGCTACTTGCAAAACAATCCCGAAGAAACCAAGGCATTGCTGGGCGACATGCTGATTGGCGTCACCAATTTCTTCCGTGATCGGGAGGCGTTCGAAGCGCTTGAACGCGATGTAGTACCGCAACTGGTCAGCGCAGCCGTCTCTGCACAACCGGAAAAAGAAGAAATCCGCGTCTGGTCGGCGGGCTGCTCCACAGGCGAAGAAGCCTACAGCCTGGCGATGCTGCTCAATGATCAACTGCAAGTGGAGGGCAGCCAGGCGTCACTGCAAGTCTTTGCCACCGACATTGACGAGCGCGCCATCAGCTTCGGCCGCGCCGGGCTATACCCGCAAGCCATCATTACCGATGTGCCACCCACGCGGCTGCGGCACCACTTCATCAAGGAAGACGAGCACTTCCGGATTCGCAAGGAGCTTCGCGAGAGGGTGCTGTTTGCCAAGCACAGTTTGCTGTCTGACCCGCCGTTTTCGCAGATCGACCTGATTGTCTGCCGCAACCTGCTGATCTATCTGGATCGCGAAGTACAACGCGAAATCCTCCAGATGTTCCACTTTGCGCTGCGTCCAGGCGGCTTCCTGTTCCTCGGTTCGTCCGAGAGCGCGGATGCGTGCCACGAGCTGTTTGCCCCGGTGGATAAACGTAACCGGATCTTCCGCGCCAAGACTGGCACTGCCAATAGCCGACGCACGCCAACCATGCCGCGTGGCGGTTATGTGCGCGCCAATATTTCCCGCGAAACACCGCAGAACGCGGTGCAGCGCAAGTTGTCCTTCGCCGACATTCACCAACGTGCCCTGGAACGTGCGTCCCCGCCGAGCATGATTGTCGACGCCAATGCCGACATCCTGCACATGAGCGAGAGCGCCGGGAGTTTTCTGCGGCATGTCGGCGGCGAGTTGTCGCGCAACTTGTTGACGCTGATCCTGCCGGAACTGCGCCTGGAAATTCGTACCACCCTGTTTCAGGTCCAGCAGAGCGGTCTGGTCGTGAAGTCTCGCCCGGTGCCGATCAACCGCGAACATCGTCAATGCATGGTCGATCTGTTGGCACAGCCCTACAAGGATGATGAGTCGGACGGCGATTACATTCTGGTGATATTCGAGGAGGCCGAAGTCGATCCTTCTGATCTGGCGGCCACTCCCCTGCTGCAAACCGAAAGTCAGGTGATGTCCAACCTTGAGCGCGAACTGCAACGCACCAAGTTGCACTTGCAGGACACCATCGAACAATCGGAAGTCTCCAGCGAAGAGCTCAAGGCTTCCAATGAAGAAATGCAAGCGATCAACGAAGAGCTGCGCTCGGCCACCGAAGAGCTGGAAACCAGCAAGGAAGAGCTGCAGTCGATCAACGAAGAGTTGCTGACGGTCAATTACGAGTTGAAAACCAAAGTCGAAGAAACCGACAAGATCAACGACTACCTGACCAATCTCATCGCCTCGACCGACATCGCCACGGTGTTCGTCGACCGCAACATGCGCATCAAATGGTTCACCCCGCGTGCCACCGATATTTTCAGCATGTTGCCGGTGGATACCGGACGGTCGCTGCTCGATATCACCCATCGGCTGTATTACGACGACCTGGCGCGTGATGCGGCGCTGGTGTTCGAGTCGCTGAACATGATCGAGCGCGAAATCAGCAGCAGCGACAATCGCTGGTACATCGCCCGTCTGCTGCCTTATCGCTCCAGTGAAGACCATATCGACGGCACGGTGCTGACCTTCATCGACATCACCAAGCGTCGCCTGGCGGAAGAGGAATTGCGCCTGAGTGAAGAACGCATGCGCCTGGTGGCTGAAAGCACGCGCGATTACGCAATCATCACGCTGGATGAACAAGGCGTGATTACCAGCTGGAACAAAGGTGCAGAGCTGATTTTTGGCTACAGCAAAAAAGAGGCCGAAGGCGCTTATTACGATTTTATTTATTCCGCCGAGGACCGCGCTGCGGGTGTATCGGGTGCCGAGCTGGCACTGGTGCGCACGCACGGGCGTACGGAAGATGAACGCTGGCATGTTCGCAAGGATGGCAATCGGTTCTATTGCAGCGGTGAGGTGACCCTGCTCAACGGTGACAATCTGCAGGGCTACGTGAAAATTGCCCGGGATATGACGGGCCATAAACGCCAACATGAAGAGCAACAACTGGCACTGGTGGAAACTCGAAACACCAACTACCTCAAGGATGAGTTTTTTGCGGTCATGTCCCACGAACTCAAGCATCCGTTGAACCTGATCCAGCTCAACGCCGAATTGTTGCGCCGCTTGCCGCTAACCAAAACCGTGGCGCCCGCCGCCAAAGCCGTTAATACCATCTGCGACGCGGTCAACAGCCAGGCCAGGATCATCGATGATCTGCTGGATGTCGCCCGGGTGCGTACCGGCAAGCTCAAGTTGCAACCGATCGCCGTAGATCTGGCCAATGTGCTGCGCGATATACATACCGTCGTCCTCAATGAACAGCACCACACGACGGTGGAACTACACGTGCCTGAGCAACCGTTGATCGTCTTTGCCGACCCGACGCGCCTGGAGCAGATCATCTGGAATCTGGTGAACAACGCGTTGAAATTTACTTCCGCCACCGGGCACGTCCAGTTGATCGCTCAGGTGGACGGCAATATGGCGCGGCTGGATGTCAAAGACGACGGTGCCGGCCTCGCTACGGACAGCCTTGAGCACGTCTTCGATCTGTTTGGCCAGGCGGAAAAACAGCATGCCAGCCATAACCGCGAAGGCCTCGGAATCGGCTTGTCGCTGGTGCGTCAATTGACCGAGGCGCAACGCGGGACTGTTGAGGTGAGTTCAGCTGGATTGGGTACTGGGTGCACGTTCAGCGTCCACTTGCCACTTGCTCACACTGAAGATGCAACACAAGCAAGCACTCAGGTCGACGTCGCTTTCGGCAGGCTTCGAGGTCTGACAATCCTGCTGGTCGACGACTCTGCGGAGGTGTTGGAAACCTTGAAAATGCTGCTTGAAATGGAAGACGCCGAAGTTATCGCTTTCGACCGTCCCGTGGCCGCCCTTGATGCAGCCAAGAGCACTCGGTTTGATCTGATTATTTCGGACTTGGGCATGCCGGTAATGAACGGCCACCAATTGATGAGCGCGTTGCGTGAGTTGCCGCTCGTCAAGGACGTGCCGGCCATTGCGTTGACCGGTTATGGCACGAGTGGCGACATTCAAAAGTCCCGCCAATCAGGCTTTAATCAGCATCTTGGGAAACCGGTTGCCTACGACGATTTGATCGAAACCATCGAAGCGCTGCGCCGGCCCGAATGACTCAGCACAAATAGCCGCGTTGCACAGACATGCGCCGATCAATCGCCTGACGGAGTCGCTCTTTGTGGTCTGCCCAGGTCTGGGGATCGACTTTGGTTGCGCGCATAAGCTCAAGCATCGCGGCTTTGGCAGAAACGTATTCGGCCCAGGCATCTTCGGATCGTAGCTTCAGGCGCTCACGATCGGTCATTTCCATGTTGCGCAGCGCCATCGTCGGCTCATCAGTGATGATCGTGCCCAGCGTCATCTGCGCCCGATGGGGTGCGATAAAAGCGTGACTATCCGCCAAAAGCTGCCTTGCCCGGTGTGCGCCCCACTTCAGCGCTGCGCAGCCATGCTTATCGGCGAACCTGTCGTGAAACTCCTCGTGAACCGGACAGCCATTCTTCGCGTAAATCCCGATGAAAACCTGAGCGATGCCTTCTTGGTTCACGCGTGCCTGCACTTCGACCTGCATGCCGTCACCGAGCACTTCTTCATGAGCATGGAGAGGTAACCGAGTGTTGGTCCATAACCAGAACTGCGCGCCTCGACGTCGCATCGCATCGCTCCCTGAGTTGTGTCAGGAAGTAAGGCACAGCAAAAGCAGATATGCCATGTAGATCGTCGGTTTGGTGAGGCGTAAACAACTGTGCAAACTTGTGTTGTCTGATTGTAACCGTCTGGGCAACACACCTTCCTGGCATCGTCGGCATCGCCTTGCGCGGCGAATCTTTTTCGCGTTTGTGACAGTCAGCAACTACGAGCAGACATTAGCCCTTCCGTTGTCGATAACCATCTCAAATTGGCATGCGCCTCCCTTCACACAAGACCTTCTTCTCGCAACGCTTTCTGAACCGCAGGACGAACTTTAACCCGGTCATACCAGGCACGGAGGTTATGCAAATTGTCGAAGTGGATATCGGCCTTGTAATAGCTCGTCAGCCAGGCGGCCTGGCCCCAGCCTGTTAATGCGAACAGATAGGCGTCAGCCACAGTGAAGGAGTCACCCAGGAGATATGGTCGGGCAGTTAGTTGTTCGTCAATCCAGGCGAAGCGCTTCTCCAACTTTGGCTTGGCAGTGTCTACGTATTTACCCGCGAGTGCTGAGTACAACAATGGAATATACCCCTTGTGAATCTCAGACGTCAGGAAGCTCAGCCATTCTTGAAGTCGGTATCGATCAAGGGTGCCATGAGTGGGAACAAGTCCAAGCTCCGGCTTCAGGTCACCCAAATACTGCACGATTGCTGGGCCCTCACGCAGGAGAGTGCCGTCGTCCAGCTCGATTGCAGGTACGTAGCCAAAACTGTTGACCTCGAAGTAATTGGCGCCCAATTCGGTTAGGTGCTTCTTGTGATCGACTTTAATCAGTGTGGCATCGAGACCAAGCTCATTCAGGACGATATGGGGCGAAAGGGAGCAAGACGCGGGGATGTAGTACAGCTTCATTTGTAGACTCCAGAGCATGAGTGAGCGCTGTCAATTCCAACGGAGAGACGGCTTCAGCTCATTCTAGATGTCAGGTATAAAATAGGAAGAACGCACTATTTTGTAGTATAGGTACAAAAAATATACCTACCCTATCTAGGATTCTGACCATGAAAGACAACATATCAGGCTGCTCGGTCGAAGAAGCGATGCGTTTGCTAGGTGGCCGCTGGCGCCTACTCCTTGCATCCTACCTGCTAGATGGGCCAAAGCGCTTTAATGCGCTTAGGCGGGACATTCCCGCTATTTCGCAACGAATGCTAACCATCGATTTACGCGCTCTTGAGCAAGCAGGACTCGTAAAACGTACAGTATTTCCCACCGTGCCCGTCACGGTTGAATACGAACTCACCGTTGACGGACGGCGGTTAGAGCCTGTTGTCGAGGTAATGAAACAGTTTGGGCTCTGGGTCAAGAGTCGCCAGTCCGATGACAGCGTCTGTCCAGCTAACCTTGCGTAAGTCAGGCCGGCACCCACTGATGCGGCAGCAGTTGGTCAATCTCGCTTGCTCGCTGCGTCGGCAGCCGCGTCAGCACATCCTTGAGATAAGCATACGGATCATGCCCGTTGATGCGCGCCGAATGGATCAGACTCATGATCGCCGCCGCCCGCTTGCCGCTGCGCAGCGACCCGGCAAATAACCAGTTCGACCTCCCAAGCGCCCACGGCCGGATTACGTTCTCGATTTGATTGTTGTCGATGGGCACAGCACCATCTTCCAAGTAGCGCGTCAGCGCTACCCAGCGTTTGAGGCTGTAATCCAGAGCCTTGGCCGTGGCCGAACCCTCGGGCACAAGTTCGCGTTGGGCCAGCATCCACTCATGCAGTTTTTCGGCGATGGGCACCGCTGTTTCCTGGCGTAATCGCCAGCGATCTTTGTCGCTCATTTCCTTGGCGTTTCGCTCGACTTCGTACAGTCCGCCAATCGAGTGAAGCGCCTTGCAGGCATTCCTGGACGACCTGGGCTTTGAGCGGTTTGGGGTAAGAGCTGCGTTGGCGCATGGAAATCCTGGCGATAAGGGTGATCGCGTCCGCTTAAAAATACGCGGACACCATCGCCCTAAATACTGGAGTTCGGTAGGTGTGTTCGCCATCCGCTTACGCCTGATTTTCTTACGGGCAAAACAAAACCCCTACCTGCATACGCAGATAGGGGTTTCGGAATTTAATCTTGACGATGACCTACTCTCACATGGGGAAACCCCACACTA
>NZ_JBNNWE010000130.1:0-13667 GCF_050280905.1 Pseudomonas sp. NPDC086278 | reverse complement strand
GTGTTGAGGACGATCCCCGAGAACACGTCGCTGAGGGTACTTTGCAGCGCCAGCCCGACAATGATTGCCAAGGCGCCGGAGGTCGCGATATCGAGGGCCGGGTACTACCACCAGCTTTTTTGTGTGCCATGAGTCAATTCTCCTAGTGAGGAATTAGGCTGAAATTAAGCCTGAATACCGGTGATTTTGATCTCGGTGTACCACTGGCGGTGGCCCATACGCTTCATGTGGTGCTTACGACGACGGAACTTGATGATGCGGACTTTATCGTGACGACCTTGGGAGATCACTTCAGCCACAACGGTAGCGCCAGCAACAACTGGAGCGCCGATGTTCACGTCATCGCCATTGGCGACCAACAGAACGCGATCAAAAGTAACGGATTCGCCAGTGGCGATTTCCAGTTTTTCGATCTTCAGGTATTCACCTGGGGCGACCTTGTATTGCTTGCCACCAGTAACAATTACTGCGTACGACATGGTATTTCTCCGATAATCCTGCTCACCCAGCTCTTTATAAGAAGAGGTATTGGCTGGCATGGCTGCATAAGGCTGGAAGGCCTGTTTGCAATTGCGTAAGGCAGGTGCTGCCCAGGAAGTTCAGGGTGCGCGATTGTACGCAAGCTGCCGGGGCGATGCAAGAGGCCGTCCATCGCGCCTTGACACCCGCCGACGTGGGTCCTAGCATGCCGCGCAACCCTTCTGGAGCAACTGTCGCTGATGCAACCCCAAGCTTTCTACCGCGCGGTGGCGGACGATTTTAGCGCCGTCGACGGCATCATCAAGAAGCAGCTGACTTCCCGAGTGCCGCTGGTATCGAAAATCGGCGATTACATTACCTCGGCCGGCGGTAAACGCCTGCGTCCTTTATTAGTGTTGCTGTGTGGCAAGGCGCTGGGCCGCGAAGGCGATGACCTGCGTCTGCTGGCCGCGACCATCGAGTTCCTGCACACCGCCACCCTGCTGCATGACGACGTGGTCGACATGTCCGGCATGCGCCGTGGCCGCTCGACCGCCAACGCCATGTGGGGCAACGCGCCGAGCGTGCTGGTCGGCGACTTCCTGTATTCGCGCTCCTTCGAAATGATGGTCGAACTGGGCTCCATGCCGGTGATGAAGATCCTCTCGCAAGCCACGCGGATCATCGCTGAAGGCGAAGTGTTGCAGCTGTCGAAGGTCCGTGACGCCAGCACCACTGAAGAAACCTACATGGAAGTCATCCGCGGCAAGACCGCGATGCTCTTCGAGGCCTCGACCCACAGCGCCGCGGCCCTGTGCGAAGCCACGCCGGAACAGGCTGAAGCCCTGCGCACGTTCGGCGATCACCTGGGCGTTGCCTTTCAACTGGTCGACGACCTGCTGGACTACAAGGGCGACGCGCAAACCCTGGGCAAGAACGTCGGTGACGATCTGGCCGAAGGCAAGCCGACCCTGCCGTTGATCTACACCATGCGCGAAGGTACGCCGGAACAGGCCGCCCTGGTGCGCAAGGCGATCCAGAAAGGCGGCATCGAAGACCTGGAAAGCATCCGCGAAGCGGTAGAAGCGTCCGGTTCGCTGGAATACACCGCGCAACTGGCCCGTGATTACGTCGCCCGCGCGATCAAATGCCTCGACGCGCTGCCGGCCAGCGAATACCGCGATGCGCTGGTCGAACTCAGCGAGTTTGCAGTCGCCCGCACACACTAAACGCGGTCACCCTGTGGCGAGGGGGCTCGCCCCCGTTGGGCCGCGAAGCGGCCCCAACCATTCAGCGCCTCGCCCCTTCCACCTAAAACCCTATACAATGTGCGACTTTTAGCGATCCTCAATCCAAGGAGCTTTAGTGAGCACGTTGCCACCCTGCCCAAAATGCAATTCCGAATACACCTACGAAGACGGCGCGCAGCTGATCTGCCCCGAGTGCGCCCATGAGTGGTCCGCCGGCGGCGAAGCTGTAGTGGCGTCCGATGACACCGTGAAAAAGGATTCGGTCGGCAACGTCTTGCAGGACGGCGACACCATTACCGTGATCAAGGACCTCAAGGTCAAAGGCACGTCGCTGGTGGTCAAGGTCGGCACCAAGGTCAAAAATATTCGCCTGTGCGAGGGCGATCACGACATCGACTGCAAAATCGACGGCATTGGCCCGATGAAGCTCAAATCCGAGTTCGTCAGGAAAGTCTGAATCGCTGGTCTTCCATCCTGCGCCCCGCGCGGGATGGTGCTTCGCCCTCCTCGCCTCACCCGACAATCCCTCGCAATAGCCAAACGCCAGCCGTTTTGACCTTACGCAATCTTTACCCACAAAAAAGCACAAACCGCCAATAGGTCCTTGCTATTTGATGAATAAGAATTATTCTCATTGAAACCCAAATCAATGGAGATGAGACATGACTTATTTGATCGATGCCTGGCTGGATCGGCCACACCCTTACCTCAGGATCCTGCATCGGGAAACCGGGGAAGTCTGTGCGGTGCTGGAAGAAGAAGCCTTGAACGAATTGCAGGATCAGGGGGATCTGGACGTCAGCGGCTTGAGTTCCAGCGAGCCGGTGGTACTCAAGGAGTTGGTGCGTAATCTGTTTCTGTTCTGCTATGCCCGGGCATTGCGCCCGTCGAGTGAACTGCACCACAAGCTCGAACTATGACCACAGAATTATCGGAGCGAGCCCTGTGGGAGCGGGCTTGCTCGCGAAGAGGCCATAACATCCAACATCAACGTTGAATGACACACCGACTTCGCGAGCAAGCCCGCGCCCACATGACCGAGCCCGTTCCGACACTCAGGTCTTACAGAACGTCGAGCAGTTCGACGTCGAACACCAATACGCTATGCGGCGGAATGCTGCCAACGCCTTGAGCGCCGTAAGCCAGTTCGCTCGGCACGTACAGACGCCATTTGCTGCCGGCATTCATCAGTTGCAGGGCTTCGGTCCAGCCAGGAATCACGCCGCCAACCGGGAATTCCGCAGGCTCGCCACGCTCGTAGGAGCTGTCGAACACAGTGCCGTCGATCAGGGTGCCGTGGTAGTGAGTGCGGACTTGATCTTCACGGGTTGGCTTGGCGCCATCACCGGCCGTCAGCACTTCGAATTGCAGGCCGGAAGCCAGGGTGGTGATGCCGTCACGCTTGGCGTTTTCCGCCAGGAAGGCCAGGCCTTCGCCAGCGGCCGCTTCAGCTTTGGCGGCCGCTTCGGCTTGCATGATTTCGCGAATGACCTTGAAGCTGGCGGACATTGCTTCCTGACCCACACGGCTTTCCTTGCCGGCGAAAGCGTCAGTCAGGCCAGCCAGGATCGCGTCCAGGCTAACGCCCGGTGGCGGGTTGTCGCGCAGTTGGTCGCCCAACTGACGGCCAATGCCGTAGCTGACGCGGGTTTCGTCGGTGGACAGATTTACTTCGGACATGACACTGCTCCGCTGTGCGGACGGCTCGGAACTTGCCGTGCGTGCACAGCGCGTCCCGGAGCGCCCGGAACCAAAAGGGCCAGCAGACTAGCACAGTTGTCGGGGGGCTGATGAGCCGTCAGTGCGCCCAGAACGACCGGAAGGCGATTGGCACCTTCAGGCTTTCCTCGGCACTGGCACCCAACCCGCACATTTCGTCATGTACTGACGTGTGCACCAGATTAAAGGGCAAGACCGGAAATGACCTGATGACATCCCGTGCATGCTCGACCGAGCGCAGGTGAAACATCTGACCGCGGGCATCGCTCAAGGGATACGCAGCACCGTGCATACGCGCCTCCAGCAAGTAGATCCCGCCTTCCATGGAAATCAGGTTCAGCTCATCGACTTTCCCGGCGATGGCGTACGCACGCAACTCTTCAACATTCATGAAGGCACCTCATACAGTGTCGAGCCAAGACACTGTTAGGCATAATCCTTGAAACCGCAAAGCACAAGCCAGACAGACCACCGCCCGTCTGTTTCGCAAGCCTATGGCAGCGAGCCGGCTCCGGCACCATCGCGAGCAGGCTCACTCCACAGGGATTGGTGCGAATCAGTGCTTGGTGAGTTTATCCAGATAACCCATGGCAAACGCCGACACGACGAAGGTCATGTGAATGATCACGTACCACTTCAGATGCTCGGGATCGACGTTCTTGGCGTCCATGAAGATCCGCAGCAGATGGATCGACGAAATGGCCACGATGGAGGCGGCCACTTTCATCTTCAGCGAAGACGAATCCATGGTGCCCAGCCAGTTGAGCTTTTCCTTGCTGTCGTCGATGTCCAGTTGGGAAACGAAGTTCTCGTAGCCCGAAATCATCACCATCACCAGCAACCCGCCCACCAGTGCCATGTCGATCAGCGACAGCAGCACCAGAATCAGGTCCGACTCGGCCATCGAGAACACGTTGGGGATGACGTGGAACACTTCCTGAAAGAATTTCAGCGCCAGCGCCAGCAGCCCCAGGGACAGACCAAAGTAGATCGGCGCCAGCAGCCAGCGGCTGGCGTACATTGCGTTTTCGATAAAGCGTTCCATTGAATCTCACACCAGGGCCGGAAATGGCCGCGAGTATAACAGCCACCCGCCCATACCCAGAAGCAGCCAGAAACCGCCGGAAAATCCGTTACCTGCGCATATGCCACAAAGTTTTTCTGCTAGTGTCCAGACTATTGACCGCTCAGCGACATCGGACAGGAAGACTGGAAATGGATGTGCGATTGCCTTTGACGAGTGCCGCGATTGGCCTGGCGTTGCTGCTGAGTGGTTGCTCACCCAGCGATGAGAAACGCCAGGTCAGCCTCGAGGAAAAGACGGCGCAGTTCGAAAAGTCGCTGGACGCGATTCAAGATCCGAAGCTCAAAGATGCCGTGGCCGAGCTCGGCGGCTCGCTGCTGTTGCTCGAACGCGCACAGTTCAAGCTCGACAGCAAACCGGTAGACACCGACTACAGCGACGATGCCCTCGCCGTCCTCAAGCATTACCCCACCCCGCAGGCGCTGGTCGACACCTACATCAACGGCCTGTTTGTGCTGCACAAGGATTCCAGCTCCGATTACCTGACCGATCTGCAACCGGTGTTCCCCTTCAACTTCAGCATCCCGGCAGCGTTCCTGTTTCCCCATGGGCTGGAATGGCAATCGGTGACCCTGAGCAACAAACGCGTGATTCCCTTCCAGACGGAATGGTCGGAAACCGACCCGGGCATTCAGTTGAGCCCGTCGAGCTCCAACATGACCAACCCCGACGACCTGACGGTCACCTACCCGTACATCGACGGCCTGGACGTCGACCTCAAGAACCAGCCGCAACCGGTGAGTCTGCAAGGCAAGATCGAAGTGATCGCCCCACGGCGTCTCTACACCTTCGACCTGGGCAAAAAAGACGTCGGCCAGACCCGCACCAACGACAACCTCAGCGTGACCTTGCTGAAACTCGAAAAGAACTACGCCGAAATAGAATTCAGCAACAGCGCGCCCCTGGCGCCGGAGGTCAGCGACACACCGCTCAACCCGCTGATCGTTCAGGCTCGGGACACCACCGGGCAATTTCTCTCGCGCTCGGGCTCGATCAATGAAACCGCCGCGCAAGTGACCTTCTACCAAAAACAACTGGCGCAGATGCAACAGCAAAAGGCCTGGAGCGACGTGCTCGAAAAACAGCTGAATGACCAGCAGCAAGCCTTTGAAAAACAGCAGACCCGGCATTACACCAAGGTCTATTTCAACGGAACGATCGATACCGTCGAAGTCAGCGTACTGGACTTCTCGACCGCCACCGTGACCCGCAAGGAGCTGAATTTGCCCGTGCTGCGCTTTGACCAGCACACCACGGAAAAAACCATCCAGCCACTGGCATTGCCGGTGGTGGTGTATGACGACCTGGCGTCGAACTGGCTCAAGGGCGCGACGCTGAGTGAAGAGCAGCTCAAGAAAGGCATTGTCGTCACGCAGTCAGTGGACGACCCGAGCGCCGCGCTCATTCAGTTTGATCACCTCAAAAGCTTCAACGACGAGCTGCTCGGCACCGCCTTCAACCCTGGCGACAGCCCGGTCACGTTCTTTACCGCAGACGGCAACGGTAAACGTGACGAGCCGATCGAGTTACCTGCTGAGGCCTATCAGGTCGACCCTCTGCGCGGCACCATCACCTACGACCTGAACCTGTTCCCCGAAACCCCGGCTTATGCGGTGGGCTCGATGCCGCTGTTTCTGGCCACGGTCGACAAGCAAACCCTCGACGCCCGCCAATTGCCCAAAGGCCTGGAAGTCAAAGGCAATGAATTGGTGGTCGACCTGAAATTGTTCCCGGCCCAGGACTGGCGATTTTTCGTCAAGGACGACAGCGGCAACTACCTGAAGGAGATTCTTTCGGTCAGTCACGACGCGAGCGCAGAAGGCCCGGCGGTATTTGGCGTGCATTACTTTTATGGCCAACCGACGCACGTGGAAACCTACCAGCGAACCGACCTCACCACCGTGCAGTACGGTTTCGAGGTCAAACTCGACAAGGCCGACCTAAGCCATCTGGATCAATAGCCTCAGTGCCCGATGCTGCGGCTGCGACCGCCGTTGATCTCGCGCAACTGGGCTTGCAGATGCAGGCACCATATTTGCGGATCATCGGCCAGCTCATAGCCATGCAAGGTGAGGCTTTCAACGATGGTGTCGAGGATTGATTCAGCCGCGAAAGGGCCATGAAACGGGCCTTGCGCCTTGATGGCTGACGGTTGCTCGCCGGCCATTCCGGCGGCAAACAGCAAGGTCCACATGCCCGTATCTCCCGCCAAAGGGCGGATGGCGCATTCGATACGGGTCACAAGGCCCAAGCATTGACGAGTGAGGCAGAGGTTGCGCGACATGGCGGCGACCCTCGGTAGATCCGGTATTCAGCCCCCATGGGAAGGCTGTCTCGATCCAGTGATTACTGTCCTTGAGCTGAGAATAGAAGAAAAGTTCGCGGTGCAAGCAAAGCGAAACCAGAAGGCGCCGAGCGGTCATTGTGTGAAGTTTGACGCCAGAGTAGTGGCACTTTTTTGAACCGTCACCGATAAAAATGTGGGAGCGGGTTTGCTCGCGAAGGCGGTGCACCAGTCGACATCTGCATTGACTGACACTCCGTCTTCGCGAGCAAGCCCGCGCCCACAAGGGTTGAGGGTGACCTCAGGCCGGTTTGGCTTCGGCCAACGCTTCCAGCGCCGCTTCTTTCTCGGCTTCTTTGAGGTCTTCCTCGCTGATCATTTCCGCGATAACCCGCAGACGCTCCACCACGCGCGCATTCACGCTGCCTTCCGGAAACTCGCCATTCTCATCCGGCGCACCGGCAGGCTCGCCGACCAACAGGCTCAGCGCCTCGTCGGCCTGACGCACCGCGTACACATGGAACTGCCCCGCGCGCACCGCCGCCAGCACCTTCTCGTCCAGCATCAACGTCGCGACGTTGGCTTGCGGGATGATTGCGCCTTGCTCACCGGTCAAGCCTCGCGCTTCGCAGAGGCGGAAGAAGCCTTCGATCTTCTCGTTAACCCCGCCCACCGCCTGCACTTCACCGAACTGGTTGATCGAGCCGGTGATCGCAAAACACTGCTTGAGCGGCGTTTTCGACAGCGCCGAAATCAGCGTGCAGGCCTCGCCCAGCGACGCACTGTCGCCATCGACGTAACCGTAGGATTGCTCCAGCGCGATGCTCGCGGAAATCGCCAGCGGGAATTCCTGGGCGTAACGGCTGCCCAGATACCCGGTGAGGATCATCACGCCTTTGGAGTGAATCGGCTGGCCGAGGTTAACCTCGCGTTCGATGTCGACGATGCCGCTGCCGCCCGGATACACCGTGGCGGAAATCCGCGCCGGCACGCCGAACGCCGAGTCGCCGACCTCCAGCACCGTCAGCCCGTTGCACTTGCCAACGGCGGCGCCATCGGTGTCGATCAGGATGATCCCCGCCAGCATGTCATCGAGAATCCGCGCCGAGACGCGCCCGGTGCGGGTGGCCTTGGCCTTGAGCGCACGTTCGATGTGCCCGGCGTCGGTCATCTCGTCGCCGGCCAGGTGACGAATGAAATCCGCCTCGCTGACCAGTTGGAACAGATCACCGATGCGCGCCGACAAACGTCCCTGATGCTCCGCCAGGCGCGCGCTATACGTCGCCAGACGTGCCACCGCATCCGCCGTCAGCGGCGCCATGCCTTCTTCCGACGTGCGGGTTTTCAGCAACTGGGCGAATTGCTCCAGGCTTTCGTCGACCATCGGGATGTCTTCGTCGAAATCCACCAGGACGCGGAACATCTCCTGGAAGTCCGGATCGAGGTCTTGCAGCGTGTAATACAGCTGACGAGCGCCGATGATGATGACTTTGACCGCCAACGGAATGTGTTGCGGCGTGAGGGTCACCGTGGCCAGCCGGCCCAGCTCACCCAGCGGCGATTCCATTTTCAGCTTGCGCGATTGCAGGGCACGCTTGAGCGCATCCCATACGAACGGCTCGCTGAGCATTTTCTCCGCTTCAAGGATCAGGAAACCGCCGTTGGCGCGGTGCAGCGCACCCGGACGCAACTGCCGATAAGTCGTATAGAGCGCACCTTGATCGGTGCTGTACTCGATGCGGCCGAACAGGTTTTCGTAGGTCGGGTGCGGTTCGAACACCACCGGCGCACCGCCGCTGGCCGAGTGACCGACCACCAGGCTCGGGGCGTATTGTTCTTCCAGCATCTTGCGTGCAACGGCATCGACCTTGCTGTCGTCGACCAGTTGCTCGACCACGGTCTTGAGCAGGTAAACCTGCATCGCTTGCAGGTAACCGCACACCGCGGCGTTCTCGGCGTACTTCTCCGACAACGGCGACAGCAACGGCTGCAACGCCAGGGTGATGGTTTCTTCGTTGAGCTGACGCAGCTGATTGCTCGACTCGCGCTTCCATTGCGGCAGGCTGGCGAGCTCCTCGTTCAGGCGCTCTTCCAGACCGGAAATGTCTTCGTGGAAACGTTCGCGATCGGCTTCCGGCAACTGCGCGAATTCCGCTTCGTCCAGCGCTTTGCCTTCGGCCATCGGCGTGAAGGCGATGTTGCTGGCGTCGCGGTACAGCGCGACGTCTTTCTCCAGCGCCAGGCGCTCGATGATGTCCAGCGCCTTGTCGTAGCGCTGGTTGAATGCGCGGTCGATGGCGCTTTTCTTTTGCTGATAGGACGGGTGTTCGAAGACGGCCGGGAACGTCGCCAGCAGGTTATCGATCAAGCCGTTGATGTCAGCGATGAACGCGCCCGCGGTGCCCGAAGGTAACTCCAGGGCACGAGGCTCGCGCGGCTCATCGAAATTGTTGACGTAAACCCAGTCGGCCGGGGTTTGCAGGCGTTTGCCTTCGGCTTTCAGGTAGCGTTTGACGAACGAAAACCGGCCAGTGCCGGGCTCACCCATGACAAAGACGTTGTAACCGGGGCGCGGCATGGCCACGCCGAACTGCAAGGCTTCGACCGCACGTTCCTGGCCGAGCACACCGCGGAAAGGCTCCAGATCATTGGTGGTAGAGAAGCTGAACTGTTCAGCGGAAAACGGACGAGTCAGCGCTTCGGGCGCTAGACGCAAGCTGGCAGCAACAGGATCAGGCATCGGGCTTCCTTACATCAGGCGGGGCAGATAGCGGCATTCTGGCGCTGCCCATACCTCACTTGCAAGGCGCGCCTCCTGCCAAAGCATAGACAAACCGCCATCCCCAGGCGGGCCGGGGGCATTTCAATGATTTCAATGAATGTTTCGCAAAAAATAACGGAACCACGGGATCGTGCCTAAACTCCAAACTGCGCGGCTGGACTAATAACCGGCCCAACTGGCGCTGATATGGGCCAGAACCCCTTGTCCATTGGTATGCACACAAAAGAGAACATAGCTATGAAACGGATTCTTCTCGGTACTCTCTTCACCGTTGTATCCCTCAACGCCATGGCACAGGCGCCAGGCGGCCCGGATTGCGGTTGGGGCAACATGCTGTTCGAAGGTCAGCGTGGCACTCCGGCTCACTTCCTGGCATCCACCACCAACGGCACTTCCGGCAACGCAACCTTCGGTATGACCTCTGGCACCAACGGTTGCTCGACTAATGCGTCGCTGACCTATGGCGGCAAATCCTGGTTTGCCATGAATGGCATGATGAACGAGCTGTCCGAAGACATGGCCAAAGGTAACGGCGAAGCGCTGACAACCTACGCCGTGGTACTGGGCGTGGCGCCGGAAGATCGTGCGCACTTCGCTGCTGTGACTCACGAGCACTTCCAGCAAATCTTCAGCAAGGCTGACGTGACCGCTGACGACGTGCATACCAACACCCTGGCCGTTCTGAAGAACGATCCTCGTCTGGCCAAGTACGCGACTCAAGCTTAAGCTCGACCCGCCCGTTCCTTTCGGGGAGCGGGTTTTGTTTTTTGGACCTGCCCTCTTTGGGTAATGCCAACCCATGGCATCCGCCGCGTTGGGTCTTTGTTTCTTTCGACTTAAGTTGCCCACTATGCTCAAACGCCTTGCCTGGCTGGCGCTCTGTGTCTGCGCCCCGCTCTCCGCCGCGCCACATGTCGACAATCCACGTTTGCAGCAATTGGCCAACGACCCGTTCTGGATTTCCCTGGGTCATTACGAAACCGCCAAGCTCGGCGGCTGGCGCAGCTATGTCAGCGACAAGAAATTCTTTCTCGCGCCCGATGGCAATGAACACCCGGACCGTGAACTGGCAGCCACCGTGCAGGCGTTGTACGCCCCGGCCAGCGCCGGTGAAAAGCATGCGCAATGTGTCTACCCGGCGCGCACGCGCTGGCTCAAGGCGCAGCTCAACCTGACCGATCTGCCGACGCCGGATTGTGCCGAGTTCAAGCAATGGTTCAAGGACGTCTCGCCGCACAGTGCGGTAATGATTTTCCCGGCGGCGTATCTGAACAGCCCGTCCTCGATGTTCGGCCATACCTTGTTGCGCATCGACCAGGCTGACGTGCAAAGCGACAAGACCGCGCTGCTGAGTTACGCGATCAATTTCGGCGCCTACATCGAAGGTTCGGACAACAGCATCCTCTATGCCTGGAAAGGCTTGATGGGCGGTTATCCGGGGCTGTTCGCGCTGGTGCCCTATCAGGAAAAACTTTCGGAATACCGCAGCCTGGAAAACCGCGACCTGTGGGAATACCGGTTGAACCTGACGCCGGCCGAAACCGCGCGCATGGTCGAGCACGTCTGGGAACTGAAGCAGATTCAGTTCGACTATTTCTTCTTCGACGAAAACTGCTCGTATCGCTTGCTGGAACTGCTGCAAGTGGCGCGACCCAGCCTGCGCCTGACCGAGCAATTCCCGCTGACCGCGATTCCCACCGACACCGTCAAAGCCGTGAAAGAGGCCGGGCTGGTGGAGTCGATTCAATATCGCCCCTCCCGTGAACGCGAACTGCTGAACCGCGCCGAGCCGCTGAACCCGGAAGAACAGCAATGGGTGCTGAAAGTCAGCGCCGACCAGAAACAATTACAGGCCCCGGACTTCAAGGCGCAACCGCGCGACCGTCAGGCGCTGATCATCGACGCGGCTTACCGCCTCGAACGCTACCGCGCCAACGGCCAGGAACGCGACCCGCAGCGGGCGCAGCGCAGTTTCGAATTGCTGCGGGCGATCAACCAGAACCCGGCGCCGGAGCTGGACATTCCTCAACCCGGCCTGCCCGAGGACGGCCACGAGTCGCGCACCTGGCAGGCCGGCATCGGCACCCGGGGCGACAAGGCGTTTGGCGAATACGGCCTGCGCATGGCCTATCACGACCTCAATGACAACGCCGAAAGCTTTCCACTGGGCGCGCAAATTGAAATCCTGCAAATGAAACTGCGCCAGTACGAAGGCAATCACTGGCAGTTTCAGCAACTGGACCTGGCGACGATCCGCTCGCTGACGCCGCGCAACGAGCTGCTGCAACCGCTGTCGTGGCAAGTCACCGGTGGGCTGGAACGCGTGCCGGGCAAGCACGATGACGAAACCCTGGTCAGCCATGTCAATGGCGGTGCCGGCGGTACATGGCAACTGGGCGAGGACGTACTCGGTTTTGCCTTGGGCACCGTGCGCGTCGAGCACAACAACGACTTCGCCGGTTTCATTGCCCCGGCGGCAGGCTTCAACAGCGGCGTCTTGTGGAAAAACCCGCTGGGCAATTTCAGCCTGGAAACCAAAGGCGATTTCTTCACCAATGGCGAAGTGCGCCGCAGCATGAGCCTGAATCAGCAGTGGGAACTGTCGCGCAACCTGGGCCTGCGCCTGACGGCCCAACGGGAATTCAGCCACATCGCCTCGCCCGAGAACGAAGTGATGCTGGAAGTGAAGTGGTATCACTACTGACCGACACACCACCAATCCCCTGTGGGAGCGAGTTTGCTCGCGAAAGCGTCCTGTCACATCAATGCTGGATGTGCCGCCGTCTTCGCGAGCAAGCTCGCTCCCACAGGGGAACTGCGTTATCCAACGGATTCATCACAGGCCTTTCACAACCGCCTGACGCCGGCGCAATCACCGGGGAATTTCGCAAGAACGTCCCGCGCTACCTCAAGGACAAGCAACACGCATTAGGACGAGCGCAAATAAGCCTGGCAGCAGGAAAAGGACCAGGATGCGGCCAGGGCTTATCGTTCGCCCTGAGTCGCAGACAGACATTCGCCGAAACTAAAAGCCTGCGACCATGGCCCAAACCCTATACCGGGAGAACGCCATGAGTCGTGCCTTCGTCAATGAAGATAACGCCGCTGCACAAGCCGATCAGCCCGTCGAACGGCAGGTCAGTGCGCAACCCAATTACGTCACGCCCACGGGCCTTGCCCAATTGCAGGCCAAAGTGGCCGAGCTGCAACAGTTGCACAGCGCGCAATCGGCCAAGGGTGAGCAGGCCGACAAGCAGCGTCAGGCCGACCTTGAGCGCGATTTGCGGTATTTCAATCAGCGCCTGCAAAGTGCTCAAGTGGTCGCCCCGGCCTCCTCCACCGAGAAAGTGCAGATCGGCAGTCGGGTGACGTTTGCCGACGAACTCGGCCAGGAACAGCAGGTACAGTTGGTGGGCGAAGATCAGGCCGATGCGGCCGGAGGGCTGATCAATTGGGGCTCGCCGCTGGGGCGGGCGTTGTTGGGCGCGCAGGTCGGGGATGAAGTGGTGTGGAAGCGGCCGGTGGGGGATTTGGTGATTGAGGTTCTGGGCATAGAAGTTGGCTGACCTTTAAGCCGCCCGAAGCAAGCCCGCTCCCACAATGGATTTGTGTCGCTCACATACCCCCCTTGTGGGAGCGGGCTTGCTCGCGAAAGGCGCACCACGGTCTTACTGAATACCCATAAAAAAACGGAGCCCCTGAAGGCTCCGTTTTTTCATGCAACCAACCCGATATCAGGCCAGTTTTTTGTGCCGCACACGGTGCGGCTGGGCAGCCGCTTCGCCGAGACGCTTTTTACGATCGGCTTCGTACTCGGTGTAGTTGCCTTCGAAGAAGATCGCTTGCGAGTCGTCTTCGTACGCCAGGATGTGAGTCGCGACGCGGTCAAGGAACCACCGATCGTGAGAGATCACAATGGCGGCGCCCGGGAAGTCCAGCAGGGCTTCTTCCAAGGAACGCAGGGTTTCAACGTCGAGGTCGTTGGACGGTTCGTCGAGCAAAATAAGGCCGACTCACGGTGGCGACGGGGCTTGTCGGAATGCCCCCTCGCCACAAAGGCAGTGGTGTCAGTTCCAGCCAGCGCGATCC
>NZ_JBNNWE010000129.1:0-13684 GCF_050280905.1 Pseudomonas sp. NPDC086278 | reverse complement strand
GCTTACCCGCGACGCCTTTCCGGCGGGCAGCAACAACGCGTGGCGATTGCCCGCGCGCTGGCGATGGAGCCGGAAGTGATCCTGTTCGACGAGCCGATACGCCGTGACCGCCATGCTCGATCTGGCGTTGCACGCGCAGCACGGGCCGGTGTCCCTGGCCGATATCTCCGAGCGCCAAGGCATCTCCCTGTCCTACCTCGAACAGCTTTTCGCCAAATTGCGCCGCAGCAATCTGGTGTCCAGTGTTCGTGGTCCGGGCGGCGGTTACCAATTGTCCCGCGACATGCAGGGCATCCAGGTCGCCCAGGTGATCGACGCGGTAAACGAATCGGTCGATGCAACCAAATGCCAGGGCCAGGGTGATTGCCATCAAGGCGATACCTGTCTGACCCACCACTTGTGGTGCGATCTGAGCCTGCAGATTCACGAATTTCTGAGCGGTATCAGCTTGGCTGACCTTGTGACTCGCCGTGAGGTGCAAGAAGTAGCCCAGCGTCAGGACCAGCGCCGTTGCAACAGCAAGGTGCCACGCCTGGACAAGATTGAAGCGTCCGCCGTCGAATGACAGCCAGAGAGCTAGCGGCACGCCAGCCAGCCTGATTTAGGAGATAGTCCATGAAATTGCCGATTTACCTTGATTACTCAGCGACCACCCCGGTTGATCCGCGTGTCGCGCAAAAGATGAGTGAATGCCTGCTGGTCGACGGGAACTTCGGTAACCCGGCTTCCCGTTCCCACGTATTCGGCTGGAAAGCTGAAGAGTCCGTCGAAAACGCTCGTCGTCAGGTCGCCGACCTGGTCAACGCCGACCCGCGTGAAATCGTCTGGACCTCCGGCGCCACCGAGTCCGACAACCTGGCAATCAAGGGTGCGGCGCATTTCTATGCGACCAAGGGCAAACACCTGATCACCACCAAGATTGAGCACAAGGCCGTCCTCGACACCATGCGCCAACTGGAGCGTGAAGGCTTCGAAGTGACCTACCTCGAGCCTCAGACTGATGGCCTGGTAACGCCGGCGATGATCGAAGCTGCACTGCGTGACGACACCATCCTGGTCTCGGTCATGCACGTGAACAACGAAATCGGCACCATCAACGACATCGAAGCCATCGGCGAACTGACCCGCTCCAAGGGGATTCTGTTCCACGTTGACGCCGCGCAGTCCACCGGCAAGGTCGATATTGACCTGTCGAAGCTGAAAGTCGACCTGATGTCGTTCTCCGCTCACAAAACCTATGGCCCTAAAGGCATCGGCGCGCTGTACGTCAGCCGCAAGCCGCGTGTGCGCATCGAAGCGACCATGCACGGCGGCGGTCACGAACGTGGCATGCGTTCCGGCACCCTGGCGACTCACCAAATCGTCGGCATGGGCGAAGCTTTCCGCGTAGCCAAGGAAGACATGGCTGCCGAGAACGTCCGTATCAAAGCCTTGAGCGACCGCTTCTTCAAACAGGTCGAAGGCCTGGAAGAGCTGTACATCAACGGCAGCATGACCGCTCGCGTACCGCACAACCTGAACCTGAGCTTCAACTACGTTGAAGGCGAATCGCTGATCATGGCGCTCAAGGATCTGGCCGTGTCGTCCGGTTCGGCTTGCACCTCGGCATCGCTTGAGCCTTCGTACGTATTGCGCGCCCTGGGCCGCAACGACGAACTGGCACACAGCTCGATCCGCTTCACCTTCGGCCGTTTCACCACCGAAGAAGAAATTGACTACGCCGCGCAGAAAGTCTGCGAGGCCGTTACCAAGCTGCGCACTTTGTCGCCGCTATGGGACATGTACAAAGACGGTGTCGACATTTCGAAAATCGAGTGGGCGGCACACTGATTTCAAGTCGCCGCAAACCAGCCCTGTAAACCTTTGGGTCGCGGGGCTCAAGAGCGACTCTCTGATGAGTGAGGATTAAGAATCATGGCTTACAGCGAAAAGGTCATCGACCACTACGAGAACCCGCGCAACGTCGGCAAGATGGACGCGGAAGACCCTGATGTCGGCACCGGCATGGTCGGCGCCCCTGCGTGCGGCGACGTGATGCGCCTGCAGATCAAGGTCAACGAGCAAGGCATCATCGAAGACGCCAAGTTCAAGACCTATGGTTGCGGTTCGGCGATCGCTTCCAGCTCCCTGGCGACCGAGTGGATGAAAGGCAAGACTCTGGATGAAGCAGAGACCATCAAGAACACTCAGCTGGCCGAAGAACTGGCCCTGCCGCCGGTAAAAATTCACTGCTCCGTACTCGCTGAAGACGCTATCAAGGCGGCCGTTCGCGACTACAAGCAGAAGAAAGGCTTGATCTAAGCATTGGGCGACGAGTAAGGAGTCAACGATGGCTATCAGCATGACAGAAGCGGCTGCTCGGCACGTGCGACGCTCCCTTGACGGGCGCGGCAAAGGTGAGGGGATTCGTCTGGGTGTTCGCACCACGGGCTGTTCCGGCCTTGCCTACGTGCTGGAGTTTGTCGACGAGGTGGTTGCAGAGGATCAGGTGTTCGAAAGTCACGGCGAGAAAGTGATTATCGACCCGAAAAGCCTATCCTACCTGGACGGTACCGAACTCGATTTCGTCAAGGAAGGGTTGAACGAAGGCTTCAAGTTCAACAATCCCAACGTACGCGGTGAATGTGGCTGCGGCGAAAGCTTCAATATCTGAGGCTTGTCGTGGGTACTCCTTGTCATTTCGCTTTATTTGAGCTGCAACCGAGTTTCAATCTGGATCTCGACCAGCTGGCTACGCGCTACCGTGAGTTGGCGCGCAGTGTTCATCCGGACCGCTTTGCTGACGCTTCCGAGCGCGAGCAGCGGCTGGCGCTCGAGCAATCCGCGAGCCTCAACGAGGCCTACCAGACGCTCAAGAATCCCCCGAAGCGCGCGCGATACCTGCTCGCCATGGGCGGACGCGAGTTGCCACTGGAGGTCACGGTGCATGATCCGGAGTTCCTTCTGCAGCAGATGGCGTTGCGTGAAGAGCTCGAAGACCTGCAAGACAGCGCCGATCTGGCCGGTGTTGCAGTGTTCAAGCGTCGCCTGAAAACCGCTCAGGATGAGCTGAACCAAAGCTTCGCAGCCTGTTGGAATGATGCAGCGCAACGTGAACAGGCCGAACGCCTGATGCGGCGCATGCAATTCCTCGACAAGCTCACCTACGAAGTGCGCCAGTTAGAAGAGCGCCTCGACGATTAACCCAGTGCCGCTCCGGTCGCACGCCTGATATACAGATAAGTCCTGATAACGATGGCCCTACTGCAGATCGCCGAACCCGGCCAAAGTCCTCAACCGCACCAGCGTCGTCTGGCTGTGGGGATCGACTTGGGCACTACCAATTCGCTGGTCGCTGCGTTGCGCAGTGGTCTTTCCGAACCTCTGGCCGATGCTGACGGGCAGGTCATCCTGCCGTCCGCCGTGCGCTACCACGCCGACCGCGTCGAGGTTGGCGAATCCGCCAAGCTAGCCGCCGCGACCGACCCATTGAACACCGTGCTGTCGGTCAAGCGCTTGATGGGTCGTGGTCTGTCCGACGTCAAGCAATTGGGCGACCAACTGCCGTACCGCTTTGTCGGCGGCGAATCGCACATGCCGTTCATCGACACCATTCAGGGCCCTAAAAGCCCGGTCGAAGTCTCCGCCGATATCCTCAAAGTGCTGCGTCAGCGGGCTGAAGCGGCGTTGGGCGGCGAGCTGGTGGGGGCGGTGATCACCGTTCCGGCGTATTTCGACGATGCCCAGCGTCAAGCCACCAAGGATGCGGCCAAACTGGCCGGTTTGAACGTACTGCGTTTGCTCAATGAGCCGACCGCTGCCGCCGTGGCTTACGGGCTGGATCAGCACGCTGAAGGCCTTGTCGCTATTTACGACCTGGGCGGCGGCACGTTCGATATTTCGATTCTGCGCCTGACCGGCGGTGTGTTTGAGGTTCTGGCCACTGGCGGCGACAGCGCGCTGGGCGGCGATGACTTCGATCACGCGATTGCCGGCTGGATCATCGAGAGCGCCGGGTTGTCCGCCGACCTCGATCCCGGCGCGCAGCGTCATCTGTTGCAAGCGGCCTGCGCTGCCAAAGAAGCGCTGACCACGGCGTCGTCCGTCGAAGTCGCTTATGGCAACTGGAAAGCCGAACTGACCCGCGAAGCCTTTGATGCGCTGATCGAGCCGATGGTTGCCCGCAGCCTGAAGGCCTGTCGCCGTGCGGTGCGTGATTCCGGTATCGAGCTGGAAGAAGTGCATGCCGTGGTCATGGTCGGCGGCTCGACTCGCGTGCCTCGTGTTCGCGAAGCGGTTGCCGAAGCCTTCGGTCGCGAACCGCTGACTGAAATCGATCCGGATCAAGTGGTGGCCATCGGTGCCGCGATCCAGGCCGATACGCTGGCCGGCAACAAACGCGATGGCGGCGAATTGCTGCTGCTCGATGTGATTCCGCTGTCCCTGGGGCTGGAAACCATGGGCGGCCTGATGGAAAAGGTGATTCCGCGCAACACCACCATTCCCGTGGCCCGCGCCCAGGACTTCACCACCTACAAGGATGGCCAGTCGGCCATGGCGATCCACGTATTGCAGGGCGAGCGCGAGCTGATCAGTGACTGCCGCTCCCTGGCGCGTTTCGAATTGCGCGGTATTCCCGCAATGGTGGCCGGCGCGGCGAAGATTCGCGTGACCTTCCAGGTCGACGCGGACGGCCTGCTCAGTGTGTCGGCCCGCGAATTGGGTTCGGGCGTTGAAGCCAGCATTCAGGTCAAGCCGTCCTACGGCCTGACCGATGGCGAAATCGCCAAGATGCTCAAGGATTCGTTCCAGCACGCCAACGACGACAAGGTCGCCCGGGTGCTGCGTGAACAGCAAGTCGATGCGCAGCGCCTGATCGAAGCGGTGCAGGGTGCCCTCGAGGTTGATGGTGAGCGCCTGCTCGACGCTGACGAGCGCATGGTCATCGACCTGCAGGTGCAGGAATTGACCGAATTGATGAAAGGCACCGATGGTTACGCCATCGAGCAACAGACCAAGCGTCTGTCGCAAGTGACCGATGCCTTTGCTGCCCGCCGCCTGGACTCGACGGTGAAAGCCGCGCTGGCGGGGCGCAACCTGAATGAAATCGAGGAATAACTGATGCCGCAGATCATTTTTCTGCCTCACGCCGAGCATTGCCCGGACGGGATGGTAGTAGAGGCCGAAACCGGCAAATCCATTCTCGAAGTGGCGCACGACAACCATATCGAGATGGAAAGTGCCTGTGGCGGCGTTTGCGCCTGCACCACTTGCCACTGCATCATCCGCGAGGGTTTCAACTCGCTCGAAGAAGCCGATGAGCTGGAAGAAGACTTTCTTGATCGGGCCTGGGGTCTGGAGCCACACTCCCGTCTGGGTTGCCAGGCGGTCGTCGGCACCGAAGACCTGACCGTCGAGATTCCGAAATACTCGCTCAACCACGCAGCCGAAGCGCCGCACTGATTGGTAAGACTGTCATGAGTTACGGTTGGAATGATGTACAGCGTATTGCAGAGGAATTGGCCGAAGCCAAGCCTGATGTGAATCCGCTTTCTGTGAACTTCGTCGACCTGCAGCGATGGATCATGGAGCTCCCTGATTTCGACAGTGCCTCTGGCCGTTGTGGCGAGAAGGTGTTGGAAGCGGTCCAGGCGCTCTGGATTGACGAGTTAGACTGATCATCTGTGCAGGTTAGGCAATACCCAAGAACCCGCGTATAATTCGCGGGTTTAATTTTTCACAAATTACCGTTTCTGGAGTTACACCATGGCTGTTCAACGTACTTTCTCCATCATCAAGCCTGACGCTGTTGCAAAAAACGTCATCGGCGAGATCACCACTCGTTTCGAAAAAGCAGGCCTGCGCGTAGTAGCTTCGAAACTGAAGCAACTGTCCAAAGCTGAAGCTGAAGGCTTCTACGCTGAACACAGCGCTCGTGGTTTCTTCGGCGATCTGGTTGCTTTCATGATTTCCGGTCCGGTTGTCGTTCAGGTTCTGGAAGGCGAAAACGCTATCGCTCTGAACCGTGAGCTGATGGGCGCTACCAACCCTAAAGAAGCTGCTGCCGGCACCATCCGTGCTGACTTCGCTGATTCCATCGACGCCAACGCTGTTCACGGTTCGGACTCCGAAGCCGCTGCTGCTCGCGAAATCTCGTACTTCTTCGCAGCTACTGAAGTAACCACTCGCTAAGCATTGGCTTAAGAGTGAAGGTGAATCCATGACTACATCGACTGTAAAAACCAACCTGCTGGGTCTGACTCAACAGGAAATGGAAAAATTCTTCGACTCGATCGGGGAGAAGCGTTTCCGTGCCGGTCAGGTAATGAAATGGATTCACCACCTTGGCGTCGATGATTTCGACGCCATGACGAACGTCAGCAAAGCCTTGCGTGACAAGCTCAAGGTTATTGCCGAAGTTCGTGGTCCCGAAGTGGTCAGCGAGGACATCTCCACCGACGGCACCCGTAAATGGGTGGTGCGTGTGGCGTCCGGCAGCTGCGTCGAGACCGTTTACATTCCCCAGGGCAAACGCGGCACGTTGTGCGTTTCGTCCCAGGCTGGCTGTGCCCTGGACTGCAGTTTCTGCTCCACCGGCAAGCAAGGTTTCAACAGCAACCTCACCGCCGCCGAAGTCATTGGCCAGGTGTGGATTGCCAATAAATCGTTCGGCAGCATCCCGGCGACCGCCGACCGTGCCATTACCAACGTGGTAATGATGGGCATGGGCGAGCCGCTGCTGAACTTCGACAACGTCGTGGCCGCCATGCATCTGATGATGGATGACCTGGGCTACGGGATCTCCAAGCGCCGCGTGACCCTGTCCACTTCGGGCGTGGTGCCGATGATCGATGAGCTGTCCAAGCACATCGATGTCTCCCTGGCGTTGTCCCTGCACGCACCAAACGACGCATTGCGTAACCAATTGGTGCCGATCAACAAGAAATATCCGCTTAAGATGCTGCTCGAGTCGTGCCAGCGCTACATGTCGTCCCTGGGCGAAAAGCGCGTGCTGACCATCGAGTACACCTTGCTCAAGGACATCAACGACAAGGTTGAACATGCCGTTGAGATGATCGAGCTGCTCAAGAACATCCCGTGCAAGATCAACCTGATTCCGTTCAACCCGTTCCCGCATTCCGGTTACGAGCGCCCGAGCAACAACGCGATTCGCCGGTTTCAGGATCAGCTTCACCATGCAGGTTTCAATGTCACCGTACGCACCACTCGCGGTGAAGACATCGATGCCGCGTGTGGCCAATTGGTAGGGCAGGTGCTGGATCGCACCCGTCGCAGCGAACGTTATATCGCCGTGCGCGAGTTGAGCGCCGAGAACGATTTAGCACAGAACGCCGCGAAATAACTTAAGAGAGGATCTCTATGTCCCTGCGCTTCGCGCTGCTGTTGCTGTTGGCCAGCTTGTGTGCTGGTTGTGTCCTGTCGGGCGATTTCAACCCGATGAAGACCAGCAAGGGGCGCGATGAGGCGCGTGTGGCCTATGTGCAGCTGGGGCTTGGGTATTTGCAGCAAGGCATGACCGAGCGCGCCAAGGTCCCGCTGAAAAAGGCGCTCGAACTGGACGACTCGGACCCTGACGCCAACGCTGCGCTGGGATTGGTGTTCCAGGCTGAAATGGAGCCTGAGCTGGCGGACCAGCATTTTCGCAAGGCGCTGTCCTCCCGACCCAACGATGCGCGAATCCTGAATAATTACGGCAGTTTTCTTTTCGAAGAAAAACGTTACAAGGAGGCGTACGAGCGCTTTGAACAGGCCGCCGCCGATACGCTGTATCCTGAGCGTTCGCGGGTGTTCGAGAACCTCGGTATGACCGCATCAAAGCTGGGCGAGCGTGATCTGGCGCAGCAGCAACTGGAAAAAGCCCTGCGTTTGAATCGCCAACAGCCGCGCGCATTACTCGAAATGGCTGAGTTGTCCTTCGAAGACAGGCATTATGTGCCCGCGCGCGACTATTACGACCGTTTTAGCCTGCTGGCCGAGCAAAATGCACGTAGTCTATTGCTCGGCGTTCGGCTGGCAAAAGTGTTTGAAGATCGCGACAAGGCCGCAAGTGCGGGCCTGCAACTAAAACGACTCTATCCCGGTACGCCGGAATATCAGCAATACCTGTCGGAGCAATGATGAAAGCGGCGCATCCCGAAGTTGTAGCAGCGAATCGCGTTAACCCCGGTGAGACATTGCGCCAGGCCCGCGAAAGCAATGGCTGGTCGCTGGCCGAAGTGGCCCTCAAGCTCAACCTCACCGTTAATTCCTTGAGCAATCTTGAAGCCGGCGCTTTCGACAAGCTGCCGGGGCATACCTTCGCCCGCGGTTATATTCGCGCGTACGCCAAGTTGCTGGGCATGGACCAGACCGTCCTGGTTCAGCAGTTCGACCAATCCACCGGCACCGACTCTCAGGGCAGCAGCGTCCACAGCCTGGGCCGCATCGAAGAGCCGGTTCGGGTTTCCCACACCATTCTGCGAATTGTCAGCCTGCTATTGCTGATCGCCGTCATTGCCGGTGGTTTCGTCTGGTGGCAGGATCAAACGGCCCAGCGCGGCAAGGAGCCGATCAGCACCGCTCCCGAGCACGTTGAAATCGAAGGCGCTGATGGCACCACGCAATCGCATCCGCTGGACGAGCCGGAAGATCAGGCCGTCGCGGAAGGTCAGGCTGAAGGCACCACCTCTCTGGCATTGCCACAAGCCGAAACGTCGGCTGAAGCGCCTGCTGAAGTGACCGCGCCGACCGCCGCACCGACTGCACCATCGCCAACAACACCTGCTGCGCCGACGCACAGCACCGCGCCGGTTGTCGCGACGCCTGCGACGCCGGCGCCGGCTGTTCCTGCAGTTCCGGCCCCGGTCATAACCGCTCCGGTGGCACCGACCGCTTCGGCACCTGCACCTGCGCCCGCAGCCGCGCCGGTTGCTGGCGAAGGCCAGGTTCAACTGCAATTCACCGCCGATTGCTGGACTCAGGTGACCGATGGCGCCGGCAAGGTGCTGTTGAGTGGCCTCAAGCGTAAAGGCGAAAGTGTTTCCGTCAACGGCAAGCCGCCGTTTGCCGTGCGTCTGGGCTTCGCCCGTGGCGCGCAGGTCAGCTACAACGGTCAGGCGGTTGATGTAGCTCCGTTCACCAGTGGCGAGACTGCTCGCCTGAAGTTGGGTCAATAAGTCATGCACGGCGAATCTCCAATCAAGCGTCGCGAATCCCGGAAAATCTGGGTCGGTAACGTGCCTGTTGGCGGCGATGCGCCCATCGCTGTGCAGAGCATGACCAACAGCGACACCAATGACGTGGCCGCTACCGTGGCCCAGATCAACCGTCTGGAAGCTGCTGGCGTCGACATCGTACGTATTTCCGTACCGGACATGGACGCCGCCGAAGCCTTCGGCAAGATCAAGAAACTGGTCAAGGTGCCATTGGTTGCCGACATCCACTTCGACTACAAGATCGCTTTGCGCGTAGCCGAACTGGGTGTTGATTGCCTGCGGATCAACCCGGGCAACATCGGTCGTGAAGACCGTGTGCGCGCAGTGGTCGATGCCGCCCGTGATCGCGGGATTCCGATTCGAATCGGCGTGAACGCCGGTTCCCTGGAAAAAGACCTGCAAAAGAAATACGGCGAGCCGACGCCGGCGGCGCTGGTCGAGTCGGCCCTGCGTCACGTCGAGCACCTGGAACGCCTGAACTTCAAGGACTTCAAGGTCAGCGTGAAGGCCTCCGACGTGTTCATGGCCGTTGCCGCCTACCGCTTGCTGGCCAAGGAAATCGTCCAGCCGCTGCATTTGGGCATTACTGAAGCCGGTGGTTTGCGCTCAGGCACAGTGAAATCCGCCGTGGGCCTCGGTATGCTGCTCGCCGAAGGGATTGGCGATACTATTCGCATCTCGTTGGCGGCTGACCCGGTCGAGGAAGTGAAAGTCGGCTACGACATTCTCAAGTCCCTGCATCTGCGTTCCCGTGGCATCAACTTCATCGCCTGCCCGAGCTGCTCGCGGCAGAACTTCGATGTGGTCAAAACCATGAACGAGCTGGAAGGGCGCCTCGAAGATTTGCTGGTGCCATTGGATGTTGCGGTCATCGGTTGCGTGGTCAACGGGCCGGGCGAAGCCAAGGAAGCCCATATCGGCTTGACGGGCGGCACGCCAAACCTGATCTACATCGACGGCAAGCCGGCGCAGAAACTGACGAATGACAATCTGGTGGATGAGCTTGAACGCTTGATTCGCCAGAAAGCGGCCGAAAAGGTCGAGGCTGACGCTGCGGTTATCGCGCGCGGCTGAGCCCGACTCAAGAGCCGAACGAATTTAAGGATTTATAGTGAGCAAGTCTCTGCAAGCCATTCGTGGCATGAACGACATCCTGCCGGAACAGACGCCCCTGTGGCGTTATTTCGAGGGCACCGTTGCGCGCCTGCTGGATAACTACGGTTACAAGCAGATCCGCATGCCGATCGTCGAGTTCACCGAGCTGTTCAAACGCTCGATCGGTGAAGTGACCGACATCGTCGAAAAAGAGATGTACACCTTCGAAGACCGCAACGGCGACTCCCTGACCCTGCGTCCTGAAGGCACGGCGGCTTGCGTGCGTGCGGTGCTCGAGCACGGCATCACCGGCGGTGGCCAGGTGCAGAAACTCTGGTACATCGGCCCGATGTTCCGCCACGAGCGTCCGCAGAAAGGCCGTTATCGCCAGTTTCACCAGATCGGCCTGGAGGTATTCAACCTCGACGGTCCGGACATCGACGCCGAGCTGATCATCATGACCTGGCGCCTGTGGGGCGAGCTGGGCATTCGTGATGCGGTCAAGCTCGAGCTCAACAGCCTGGGCACCAGCGAATCTCGCGGCCGTTATCGCGAAGCGCTGGTCGAGTTCCTGTCCGCGCACCTGGACAAGCTCGACGAAGACAGCCAGCGCCGGCTGAAAACCAACCCTTTGCGGGTTCTGGACACCAAGAACGCTGACACGCAAGCCGTACTGGTCGACGCGCCGAAAATGGCCGACTACCTCGACGACGAATCCCGTGTGCACTTCGAAGGCCTCAAGGCCCGTCTGGACGCCGTTGGCATTCCGTACGTGATCAATCCGAAACTGGTGCGCGGGCTGGATTACTACAGCAAGACCGTTTTCGAATGGGTCACCGACAAGTTGGGCGCCCAAGGCACCGTGTGTGCCGGCGGTCGTTACGACGGTCTGGTGGAGCAGATGGGCGGCAAGCCGACCCCTGGCGTTGGTTTCGCCATGGGCATCGAGCGCCTGGTGCTGATGCTTGAAACCCTGGAGCAGATCCCGCAAGAGATCTCCCGTCAGGTCGACGTCTACCTGTGTGCCTTCGGCGAGGCGGCCGAATTGGCTGCGCTGTCGCTGAGCGAGCGGGTGCGTGATCAATTGCCCAACCTGCGCCTGCAGATCAATGCCGGCGCCGGCAGCTTCAAAAGCCAGTTCAAGAAAGCCGACAAGAGCGGTGCGCTGTATGCGCTGATCCTCGGTGACGACGAGATGGCCCAGCAAGTGGTAGGTTTCAAACCCCTGCGTGGCCAGGGCGAACAACAAAGCATTGCCTGGGATGCGCTCGCTGCACACCTGGCCACCTGCGTCGTGCAGGGTTGAAGCTGTCAAACAGCCGATTTAGCGATTAAGGAGTATTGGGGTGTCGAGTACCGAAGACGAACAACTGGCGGATTTGAAGGACTGGTGGACACGTAACGGCAAGCCCCTGGTCACTGGCGGCCTGTTGGCGCTGGTCATCGTGTTCGGCTGGCAAGCCTTTCACAAGTATCAGAGCAATCAGTCGCAAGGCGCCTCGATGCTCTATCAGCAATTGCTGGAATCTACGCTGACGCCTGACGGCAAGCCCGATGCCGCCCGTGTGGCGGACCTGGCCGGCAAGCTCAACAGCGAGTTCGGCGGCAGTGCCTACGCGCAATACGGCAGCCTGTTCGTGGCGAAAGTCGCGGTCGACAGCGGCAAGCTGGACGACGCCGCCGCCGAGCTGAAAGCCATTACCGACAAACCGGCGAACCCGGCGTTGGGCGAAATCGCCCGTCAGCGCCTGGCGCAGGTATTGGCCGCGCAGAACAAGGCCGATGAAGCCCTGAAACTGCTCGAAGGCGATGCCGACAAGTCGTTCCTGGCCACTCGCGAAGAGCTCAAGGGTGACCTGCTGGTGCAGCTGGGTCGTACCGACGAAGCGAACAAGGCGTATCAAAAAGCCAAGGCGGCACTGTCGGATGAAGCGGCAGTCGGTGGCCTACAAATCAAGCTGGACGACCTGGCCAAAGGGGATGCGTGACGTGATCCGTTGGAAACATGCAGCATTGCTGGCTCTGGCCATTTTGGCCGCGGGTTGCAGCAGCAACAGCAAAAAAGAATTGCCTCCAGCCGAGCTGGTCGACTTCAAAGAAGAAGTCGTTCTGCAAAAGCAATGGAGTCGTTCGATCGGTGACGGTCAGGGCGAAACCTACAACATGCTGGTTCCGGCGATCGAAGGTGACACCATCTACGCCGCCGACGTTACCGGTGTGGTGATGTCGCTGGATCGCAGCAATGGCGACGTCAAATGGAAGAAGGACATGGAACTGCCTGTTTCCGGCGCCGTTGGCGTGGGTTACGGTCTGGTCATGTTCGGTACGCTCAAGGGTGAGATCGTTGCCCTGGACGCGACCAACGGTGAAGAGAAATGGCGCGCTCGCGTGTCCAGCGAAGTACTCGCACCGCCGGCCAACAACGGTGACGTGGTGGTCGTTCAGACTCAGGACGACCGTCTGATCGGTCTGGATGCCGCCACCGGCAACCAGCGCTGGTTGTATGACAGCACGCCTGCGGTCCTGACCTTGCGCGGCACCAGCGCTCCGATTGTCACCAACCGCCTCGCGCTGGCTGGCCTGTCGACCGGTAAAGTGGTTGCTCTCGATATTTCCAACGGCGTGCCGGTGTGGGAACAACGGGTAGCGATCCCGCAAGGTCGTTCGGAACTGGAGCGTGTGGTCGATATCGACGGTGGCTTGCTGCTGTCCGGCGGCACGCTGTACGTAGCCAGCTATCAGGGCCGCGTCGCGGCACTGGACCTGGAAAGCGGTCGTCAGCTCTGGCAGCGCGATGCTTCCAGTTATGCAGGCGTTGCCCAAGGTTTCGGCAACGTTTATGTAAGCCTGTCGTCGGGCACGGTTGAAGGCGTCGACGAACGTTCCACCACGGCTTTGTGGAGCAACGATTCGCTGGCCCGTCGTCAACTCTCGGCGCCGGAAGTGTTCTCCAGCTACGTTGCAGTCGGCGACATGGAAGGCTACCTGCACCTGCTGAGTCAGGTTGACGGTCGTTTCGTCGGCCGCGAGCGCATCGACAGCGACGGCTTGCGTGCCCGTCCGCTGGTGGTGGGTGACACGATTTATGTGTTTGGTAACAGCGGCAAACTGGAAGCCCTGTCCATTAAGTAACGACTATGCTTGGGGTTTAACCCCCAAGCGGCCTTGCTCCGCAAGGCTTGCGGCGCCTTCAAGCGCTGCCCCGAGCACCAGCCGCTGCCTCGCAGCGGCTTTTGTATTTTCTGAAATAACGAAGTGGAGAGCCGCATGGTTCCCGTAATCGCCCTGGTGGGCCGACCGAACGTCGGCAACAGGATCGAACTTGAGTCGCCGCTCTTCTGCAACGAGTAGGCGCTGGCGTCAGCCGCTGCGGACAGAGGCAGCGGACGCGGCAC
>NZ_JBNNWE010000128.1:0-13690 GCF_050280905.1 Pseudomonas sp. NPDC086278 | reverse complement strand
GACTGGCGCCAGCAGGAACTCGGCCCGCAGTTCAAACCGGCGTGGCTCAACGAAACCACCCACCGTCTTGGCGAGAAAGTCGCGCAGCATCTGAATGCAGCTCCGGCGGCAGGTAGCGATTGGACAGGCCGTTGCTGCGCAGCCATTTGTCATCGTGGACTTTCAGCGCTTCGTTGGCGGCGAAACGCACCAGGCCCGCGCAATCCTGCTGATACCAGCGCGGGCTCGGGCCTTGGGTCAGTTGCTCCTGGGCGATGCGCACGAACCAGGCGCGAAACACTTGGGATTGCTGCACGTCGAGCGGCGGCGCTTCGGTGGCAAATGCCCGACTGCCGAGCAACATCGCCAGCAGGCCAAGGCCTCGGATAAGTGCGGTCACAGGGCTTTCCATTCCAGTGGCAGCCACTGCCAGTGGCCGTCGGGCTCGCTGCCTTCGGGTAAGGTCAGGGCGTATTTACCGTAGCCGCCGAGCTTGCGCAGTTTCGGGATCAGGTAGGTTTGCGCGGCGTTGTAGAACACCGGTTCCATGTCCTGCGGCAGGCTGTCGAGGGTTTCCTGCTGCATCAGCTGCGCCATGGAATCGGGGCCGAAGTAGACCGGCATCAGCAGGTCTTTGGGGACCACGTCGGCCATCGGCGGGAAGCGTTTGTCGAGGGTGCCGAGGGCCTTGTCGACCAGTTTGTCGTCGAGGGAGAACAGCAGCGTCGAACCGTGCCGCGCCAGGCTGACTTTCATGAACGCCTTGCCGCTGATCGCGTCCGGGTTCTCGGCCTCCTTGGCCGCATACGGGCCGAAGTTGGAGCTGACCTGACGCTGCCACTGATGGGTTTGCCCTTCCTGCTTCTCGACCACCGGGAACGCGTGTTCATCGACATTGGCCTCAAACGCGCCGACCATCGAACCGAACAAGCCGCCCAGGTCACCGTCGAGTTTGGCGCTGTCGCTGTCATTCAGGCTGGCCACCAGCAGCGGCGTGTACAGCCGCGAATCGGCGTACCAGCACAGGCCCGCCGCGCCGGCCATGTGTTCGGTCAGGGCCTGGGCGACTTTTTCTTCGGCGCCGAGTTTTACCAGCAGCGGCTTCTGTTGTTCGGCGGCGAGTGGCAAGGCGACGCAGGCGCTGGCGCCCATCGGCATGGCTTGCCAGATCGGTTTGAAATTGAAGTCCGGCTGGTTGTCCAGTTCATCCATGGCGAGGAAGCTGTGCCAGCCCTTGTCGTCCATGTCGAAGCGCAGGCCGGCGAAGTTCGGAATGAAGCGCTGATAACCCATGGCCAACACGCTGGCATTGACCGACAGCCGTTGCTTCACCTCCGGCGCGCGGGGTTGCAGGCCGAAGGCTTCAGGGAACAGTTTGTCGCCGTTGAGCAGCGCGGCGATGGACTGGGTCGACACGCTGCCCGGCTCTTCTGCGGCACCGTTGTCCGAGTCGTAGAGTTTGGCCGGGTTGGACAGCACCACCAGTTTGTCGCCATGGGACGCGAACAGCAGCGCCTTGGTCGCGTTGTAAGTCAGTTGATAGAGCGCAACATCGTCGGCGCCGACTTTCACCGAGCCGACCTGGGTCAATTGCGTGTCATCCAGGGCGACTTTGGCCAGCGGCTCCAGCACTTTGGCCAGGCCGCCGCGATCCATCACCAGCAGGAAATCTTTCAGGCGACCATCCGCCCCGCGCCACAGCGCCACGTCGGCCGGTTGATCGAACAGTTGCTCGATCAGGCTGTCCTGCAATTTCAGGTCATGCTCGTAAATGATCCGCCGCAAGCTGCCGATCAAGCCGAGGCGGTCGGCGTGTGCTTCGTAATAGAAGACGAAATCTTCGGTCAGGGTTTCCTTGAGGAACGGCACCGCCAGCAAATCCTTGGGCAATTGGCTCAAGGAATGGGTTTCAAGCAAACCGTCCGGGCGGCTCATGCCCAGTTTGTCGCTGGCCAACGCCGCCAGCGGCACTTTGGGTTTGTGCATGAACCAGCCCAACCCGCCCGCCACGCCGGCCACCAGGCACAGCCCGATCAGCACGGCGGGCCAGCGACGTGGAGGGTTGGCAGCCGGCGTTGCGGCGGCCGGGGAAACCGCTGGTGAAATCGTGTTATCGCTCATGTTCACGCTCATGTTCCCAAAGCTCAGCAGTTCATCCGTGGAGCGGGATGCTTAATAGTTGAAAGTCTTGACCAGCAACAGGTCACCGATGGCCCGCAGGGGCACGATGAAGGTCTCGCGTTTTTCGTCGACGGTGTTTTCGTTGAGCACCAGGTTGATTTGCGAGGTGATGACCTCGTTCTGGTTGCTGGCCTCATCGAAGTTATAGCCTTCGCTGCCGAAGTTGCCCCAATAGTTCACGTAAACCAGATAAGTGCCATGCAGCGGCGCGGTCATGGTGAACATTTCCGGGCCGGGGCCATCGACGCCGTCCGGGTCCAGACCGCCGCCATTGGTCAACGCCGTGTGGGCGAAGAACGCATGCTGGCCGTCGGGGGTGATGATGTGCAGGTCGAGTTCGGCTTTCGGGTCGTCCCAGCCGAGCACCACGCGAATCCGTGCCGGCGTGCGCAGGTTGTTGGCTTCATAAAATTGAACGCGCTTGAGGGACTTGCCTTCGGCGCTGCGCACTTCGACGCTGTTGGAGCCCGCGCCAAAGGCATACGGCCGGGCGAAACGGCCTTCGTCGTCGGTGTACAGGTTCAGTGGATTGCCGTTGACCGCCAGGGTGTGCGGCCCACGCTGGGTGCCGATCGCCTTGAGCTGGCCCTCGATCATCGTGCGATTGCGCTGCACGCCACGGTCGATAGGCGGCGTGGGGTACGCGACTTGCGGGTTTTCACTGCGATCGAGCAGGCCGTTGTAACGCCAGCCGCCCACCGGTTCCGACAGCTCAGCCGTCGGCTCGGCCCCGACAGCGCTCGCGCAGACCAGCCCCATCAACAGCAAAAGAAATGAACGCATGTGACGCCTCCTGCCATGCATAACGAAACCTTGCGCCCGATCCTCGGCGCGTTACAGATCCAAAAACTGCGTTTCGTCAGAATGACCCGTGACTAATGGGTCGTAGAAGGCGCGAAGATTAGCTATTTGGCAGTTTTTTAACAATCGGATACATCTTGTATTGCGCCAAGAATCACGCATATTTCGCGGCGTGAGCCGAATAGCGGCGTTATTCGGCTCACGAAACGAGCCGAATACGACTATTATTCGGCTCATCGTCTCTGGAGCACCCGATTTCATGGCAGTTAACTGGATCTGGCAACAGCCCGACTGGCCGAATTTCACCTGGCAAAGCGAGCGTCTGACGCCGCTATTGCGTGAATGCGTGCAAGCGCAAGGTCAGTTGCTGGGCATGGCCATTTCCGTGGGTGGCTCATTCAACGCGCAGAATGAACTGGATACCTTGTTGCAGAACATCGTGACGTCCTCGGCGATTGAGGGCGAACAGTTGAATGTCGGTTCGGTACGCTCATCGCTGGCGCGGCGTCTGGGCCTGGAAGCGCTTGAGGGCGATTACGTCAGCCAACGTAGCGAAGGGCTGGCGCAATTGCTGCTCGACGCCACGCAGCACTTTGCGCAGCCCCTGACCCTGGAGCGATTGCTGGAATGGCATCAATGGCTATTTCCGGATCAGGGCACCGACTTTGCCGCCCGCTCGATCCATGTCGGCGCATTACGCGGCGATGAACCGATGCAGGTGGTTTCAGGGCGCCTCGACCGGCCGACCGTTCACTTCGAAGCACCGCCTCGCCTTGGCCTTGAGCGTCAACTCGAGACTTTCCTGAGCTGGTTCGATGCCAGCCGTAATCAAACCAGCCTTGATCCCTTGCTGCGCGCGGGCATCGCGCATTTCTGGTTCGTCACCCTGCACCCTTTCGACGACGGCAACGGGCGCCTCACGCGCACGATCACCGACTTGGCGCTGGCTCAGGGTGAAGCGCAAGCGATCCGCTTTTATGCGATGTCGGCGAGCATCCTCGAGGACCGCTGCGGCTATTACCGCGTGCTGGAGGCCAGCCAGAAAGCCACGACGGATATCACCGGATGGCTGGAGTGGTTTTTGAAAACGCTTTTACGCAGCTTGCAGCAGGCCATGACGCGGATCGGGTTAGTGTTGGGCAAAGCGCGTTTCTGGCAAGCGCACCGAGCGTCCGCCTTCACCGTGGAACAGAGCAAAGTACTGAATCGGTTGCTGGACGGGGGGGAGCGAGGCTTTGTGGAGGGCATCAGCGCCGCGCAGTATCAAGCCGTGGCGAAAGTGTCCAAGGCTACTGCGACGCGCCATTTGGCTGAATTGCTGGATAAGGGTTGCCTCAATCGACTGCCCGGTGGCGGGCGTAGTACCCGATACCAGATCCGATATCCCGATGACTCAACACCATGACCTGTCGTAACCCACACCTGTTGGAGCGGGCTTGCTCGCGAAAGCGGTTTACCAACCAACATTAATGGCGACTGACACGCCGTCTTCGCGAGCGAGCCAACTCCCACAGGGATTGTGCCGCTGCCCAATGGGACGGGGCTCAAACCACCCGTTCATTTGCCCATAACCCCCATGTCTGCTAGTGTCGCGCCGGTTTAACGTCAACCGGAAATAGCCGCCATGGCCCGCAAAAAAGCTGCACTGGATTTCGAACAATCCCTCGCTGACCTGCAAACGCTGGTCGAGCGCCTGGAGAACGGCGAGCTGTCGCTGGAAGACTCGCTGACGGCTTTCGAGCAAGGCATCGGTCTGACCCGCGATTGCCAGGCAGCGCTGGCCCAGGCCGAGCAGAAGGTTCAAGTGCTGCTCGAGCGCGATGGCGAGCTGGCCGAGGAACCCTTCGAAGCGGATCAGCCAGAATGATTGCAGCGTACTCGGCGACCAGCCAGGCCCGTGTCAACGCGGCCCTGGAAACCCTGTTCAACCCGCCGGGCCCTGAGCTGGCGCGGCTGTACGAGGCCATGCGCTACAGCGTGATGAACGGCGGCAAACGCGTGCGTCCGCTGCTGGCCTACGCGGCGTGTGAAGCACTCGGCGGCAAGGCCGAGCAGGCCAACGGCGCCGCCTGCGCGGTGGAGCTGATTCACGCGTATTCCCTGGTGCACGACGACCTGCCGGCCATGGACGACGACGACCTGCGTCGCGGCCAGCCGACCACCCACAAAAAATTCGACGAAGCCTGCGCGATTCTGGCCGGTGACGGCTTGCAGAGCCTGGCCTTCAGCGCCCTGCTCGATCCGCGCCTGAGCGCCTCGGATGCAGCGCTCACCTGCGACCTGCGCCTGCAAATGGTCAGCGCGCTGGCATTGGCGGCGGGCCCGGCCGGCATGGTCGGCGGTCAAGCCATCGACCTCGGTTCGGTCGGCCTGAAACTCGACCAGAAGGCCCTCGAATACATGCACCGGCACAAGACCGGCGCGCTGATCGAGGTCAGCGTCAAACTCGGCGCCCTGGCCAGTGGCCGCGCGGAGAAGGACGAACTGAAATCCTTGCAGACCTACGCACAGGCCATCGGCCTGGCGTTTCAGGTCCAGGACGACATTCTCGACGTGGAAAGCGATACCGAAACCCTCGGCAAACGCCAGGGCGCCGACATCGCCCGCGACAAGCCGACCTACCCGGCGTTGCTCGGCCTCGACGCGGCCAAGGCCTACGCCCTGGAACTGCGCGATCAGGCCCTGCATGCGCTGCGACCGTTTGACGCGGCGGCCGAGCCATTGCGCGATCTGGCCCGTTATATCGTCGACCGCCGCAGCTGACGGCGTATCGGCCAAAAAAGACCAACGCGTGGGCAGGGGCCGATGCATCAGGTAAACTGCCGCATCTTTTATACCTATAACGATTCGCCTGATGCCCACGACGTTTCATGAGATTCCCCGCAAGCGCCCGAACACGCCGCTGCTCGACCGTGCCAACACGCCGGACGGCCTGCGCCGGTTAGGCGAAGCCGAGCTGGAAACCCTGGCCGATGAATTGCGCCTGGAATTGCTCTACACGGTCGGTCAGACCGGCGGGCATTTCGGTGCAGGCCTGGGCGTCATCGAGCTGACCATCGCGTTGCATTACGTGTTCGACACCCCGGACGACCGGCTGGTGTGGGACGTGGGTCATCAAGCCTATCCGCACAAAATCCTCACCGGCCGTCGCGAGCGCATGGGCACCCTGCGCCAGAAGGACGGCGTCGCCGCGTTCCCGCGTCGTTCCGAAAGCGAGTACGACACCTTTGGCGTCGGCCACTCCAGCACCTCGATCAGCGCCGCGTTGGGCATGGCGATTGCCGCCCGCCTGCAGAACAGTGATCGCAAGGCGATTGCCGTGATCGGCGATGGCGCGTTGACCGCCGGCATGGCCTTCGAGGCGCTGAACCACGCGCCAGAAGTGAACGCCAACATGCTGGTGATCCTCAACGACAACGACATGTCGATCTCGCGTAACGTCGGCGGCCTGTCGAATTACCTGGCGAAGATCCTTTCCAGCCGCACTTACGCGAGCATGCGCGAAGGCAGCAAAAAGGTTCTCTCGCGCCTGCCCGGCGCCTGGGAAATCGCCCGCCGTACCGAAGAATATGCCAAAGGCATGCTGGTCCCCGGCACGCTGTTCGAAGAGCTGGGCTGGAACTACATCGGCCCGATCGACGGCCACGATTTGCCGACCCTGATCGCCACCCTGCGCAACATGCGCGATCTCAAAGGTCCGCAATTCCTGCACGTCGTCACCAAGAAAGGCAAAGGCTTCGCCCCGGCGGAAGTCGACCCGATCGGTTACCACGCGATCACCAAACTCGAACCGCTCAACGCCCCGGCCGCTGCGCCGAAAAAATCCGCCGGGCCGAAGTACTCCGGCGTGTTTGGCGAGTGGCTGTGCGACATGGCGGCCGCTGACCCGCGCCTGGTCGGCATCACCCCGGCGATGAAGGAAGGTTCCGATCTGGTGGCCTTCAGCGAGCGTTTTCCGCTGCGCTATTTCGACGTGGCGATTGCCGAACAACACGCCGTGACCCTCGCCGCCGGCATGGCTTGCGAAGGCGCAAAACCGGTGGTGGCGATTTATTCGACCTTCCTGCAACGCGGTTACGACCAGCTGATCCATGACGTCGCGGTGCAAAACCTCGACGTGCTGTTCGCCATCGACCGCGCAGGCCTGGTGGGCGAAGACGGCCCGACGCATGCCGGCAGCTTCGACCTGTCTTTCCTGCGCTGCATCCCCGGCATGCTGGTGATGACCCCGAGCGACGAAAACGAACTGCGCAAAATGCTCACCACCGGGCACCTGTTCAACGGTCCGGCGGCCGTGCGTTATCCGCGTGGCAACGGCCCGAACGCGACCATCGAGAAAGACCTGCAACCGATCGAAATCGGCAAAGGCGTGGTTCGCCGCCAGGGCAAAAAAGTCGCGCTGCTGGTGTTCGGCGTGCAACTGGCCGAGGCACTGAAAGTTGCCGAGAAACTGGATGCCACGGTGGTCGACATGCGTTTCGTCAAACCGCTGGATGAAGCGCTGGTTCGCGAAATCGCCGGCAGCCACGAGTTGCTGGTGACCATCGAAGAAAACGCGATCATGGGCGGTGCCGGTGGCGCGGTCAGCGAGTTTCTTGCCCGCGAGAACATCCTCAAGTCGATGCTGCACCTGGGCTTGCCGGACACCTACGTCGAGCACGCCAAGCCCGCGCAGATGCTGGCGGAATGTGGGCTCGATGAAGCCGGCATCGAAGCGTCGATTCGCCAGCGCCTGCAACTGCTGAACATCTAAACGCAAAACCCTGTGGGAGCGGGCTTGCTCGCGAAGGCGGACTGTCAGCCGACTTAATGTTGACTGACCCACCGCCTTCGCGAGCAAGCCCGCTCCCACATTGGTTTTATGAAACCGTCAAACATGTGCTCGTTCCAGATAGCCCACGGACTGCCAATGAAACTCTCCCGCCTCGCCCTGACGCTGACCCTTCTGCCGTCCAGCCAACTGCTGGCCGACACGTTCGAACGCGACCAGGCCCTGAAGCTGCCCGACGTCATCATCAGCGCCGACCGCCAGGTCGAAGCCCGCAACGACAGCAGCGCCGCCAACACGGTGTTTACCCGCGATGACATCGACCGCCTGCAACCGGACAGCGTCACTGACTTGCTGCGCCGGGTGCCGGGCGTGCAAGTCGGGCAAACCGGCGGGCGCGGCAGCCTGCCGGGGATTTACATCCGCGGGACCAAGTCGGCGCAGAGCCTGGTACTGGTCGACGGTCAACGCATCGGCAGCACCACCTCCGGCGACAGCAACCTGCAACACATCAACATCGAACAGGTCGAGCGCGTGGAAGTGTTGCGCGGCTCCCGTTCGGTGATTTACGGCAGCGATGCGATTGGCGGGGTGATCCAGATTTTCACCCGACGCGGCGGCGAGCCAGGCTTGCAACCGCGCCTGCACGTGGGTGTCGGCAGCAATCAGACCTGGGAACGCAGCCTGGGATTGTCCGGTGGCGATGCGAAAACCCGCTTCAACCTCGGCGCCAGCCTCGATGAAACCGCCGGGATCAACCGCACCCACGAGTCGTACCCGAGCGACGGCGATCACGACGAGTACCGCAATAAATCGCTGAGCCTGAGCCTGAGCCACGCCCTCACCGACGACATCGAGATCGGCGCCAACCTGCTGGATAACCGCGGCAAAAGCGCATTCGACAACCCGTTCGGTCGTTTCGACACGACCACCTTCGAGTCAGTCCAGCAGCAGCCCTACAGCGATTTCGACGTCAGTAGCGTCAGCAGTTACGTCGATGCTCGCATTAATGACGCCTGGAAAACCCGCGTCGAATTCGGCCACAGCGAGAACCGCGAAAAGACTCTCGACACGCTCAGCGACGAGCGCAGTGTGTTCAACACGTACCGCGATTCGGTGAACTGGCAGAACGACCTGACGCTCAACGAACGCAACAGCCTGATCCTGGGCGGAGACTGGTACGAAGACCGCATCAACAGCAGCACGCCGTTCGATGAAAACAGTCGCTGGAACCGGGCGGCGTTTATCCAGCATCGTTATCAGGCGGACAGCTTCTCCACGGAACTGGGGTTGCGCCGTGATCAGAACCAGCAGTTCGGCGGCCAAAACAGCTGGAGCGGCACCTTCACCCTGCCGTTGAACCCGGACAACGACCTGCTGCTGACGTACAGCGAAGGCTTCCGCGCGCCGACGTTCAACGATTTGTATTACCCGGATTTCAGCAACCCGGACCTCAAGCCCGAAACCTCGAAAAGCTATGAACTGCAATGGCGCAGCCAACTGACCGAGACCAGCCGACTGGAAGCATCGCTGTACCGTACCGATCTGGAAGACGCGATTATTTTCGGCAGCAACAACCGCCCGCAGAACGTGGCGTCGGCGCGAATCAACGGCTTCGAAGCGGCGCTGAAACAGCAACTGTTCGGCTGGCAGAGCAACCTCGGTGTGGCGATTATCGATCCGCGAGACCGCGACACCGGTCACACCCTCGCCCGTCGTGCCCGCCGTACGTTGAGCCTGGACCTGGATCGGCAGTTTGATCGATTGGGTTTGGGCGCGAGTTGGCAAGCGGTGAGCAGCAGCTATGACGATGAAAACAATCAGCAGCCGTTGGGGGGTTATGCCTTGCTCGGGTTGCGCAGCAGTTGGGCGCTGACTCACGAAGTGAAGCTGGAGCTGAAGGTCGACAACCTGCTGGACAAGGGTTACAGCCGCGCGTTGTACAGCTATGACGGCAGTCAGTACGGGTATTGCGAGGAAGGTCGGGCGTGGATGTTCGGGGTGACGTGGACGCCTGGGCTCTGATTTGAAATAAGCGGTGTCTGGGCGGGCCTCTTCGCGAGCAAGCCCGCTCCCACAGGGGATCGCATTCCAATGTGGGAGCTGGCTTGCTCGCGAAGCAGGCACCTCGGTCTTAACGGTCCGGCGCGATCACTTGGCACAACTTGGCCGTCGCCTCGATCATCTGCCCACTCGGCCGCTCCAGCCCTTTATCCGTCAGCAACAGCAAATTCCCCTGCGCCACCGCCGCCACCTGCGGCCACGCTTTCCACGCATCGAGCTGCGCCCGATCACTCGCCAGAATCACCTCGGGATTGCGCTGCAACACTGCTTCTACGCTGACTTGCGGCGCCGGCAACGTCAGGTCGGCGAACACATTACGCGCGCCACACACCTGCAACGCATCGCTGATGATCTGCCCGCCGCCCACGGTATACAGCGGCCGATCCCAGACTTGATAGAACACCGTTAGCGGCTTGTCCCGGAGATAGCGCTGACGCAGCTTTTCCAGTTTCTGCCGCAAGTCATCGGCCAACGTGACGCCACGCTCCGGCCGGCCGAGTTGCCTGGCGATCGATTCAATCTGCGTGGTGAGTTGTGCGAGATCATGCGGTTCGGCGACGTAGGTCGCAATGTTCAAGCGCTGCAGCTGTTCGCGCTGCGCCGGGCCGACACTGCCGGGCCAGAGCAGCAGCAAATCAGGTTTGAGGCTGAGCAGCCGCTCCATGTCCAACTGGCCGTAGCGGCCCACCGACGGCAGGTCTTTGAGTTCGGCTGGACGCTCACCGGCATCCAGCACGCCGACCAGCAGATCCGCCGAACCCAGCTCGACAACGATTTCAGAGAGAGACGGAGCGAGGCTGACCACCCGCTCGACCGCAAGGGCTGAGCCACTGACGGCCAGCAGCAAAACCGCCAGCCGATGACGCAGCATCAGCCGAGTTGACGCGGGATACGGTAGAGGTAGAACAGCACCGTGGTCGACAGCGCCAGCAGCACCAGCGGCACGGCTTCGAGGCCGACGAATACCGCCAACGCTCCGATCCACGCCGGCAGGCTGGCGGCCAGGAATGCGCTGCGGCGCCTGGCGGCCAAGGCGATCCAGGCAGCGGGTTCTTCAGCGGTATCGAGGGCTTTCTGGGTGGCGATCAGTGCGTGCTTGTAGCCGCCGAAAAACTTCAGGCTGACAAACATCGAGGCCACCCCGGCAATGAACATCGGCATCGCCAGCACCGGCAGGATCGCCTCACCCTCGCCGAATACGCCGTTGATCACGGACAGGGGCAACAAGGCCAGAGCCAGGTATTGCCACCAATTGACGGACAGTCGCCGCCGGACCTGACCGCGAGTCACGCTCGATCCGCCTCGCCCTGATGCTCGTTGCCCATCATGTGGTCGAGCTTGCTGGCCTTGGTCGCCAGGTAGAGTTTGTTGTGCGGGTTGTGGCCGGTGTGCAGCGGCACGCGCTCGGCGACCACGATGCCCATGTCGGTCAAGGCTTTGACCTTGCGTGGGTTGTTGGTCATCAAGCGCAGGGATTTCACACCCAGGTGCTGCAGCATCGGCAAGCACATGGCGTAGTCGCGCTGGTCGGCGGCAAAGCCCAGGCGTTCGTTGGCTTCAACGGTATCGGCGCCGCCGTCCTGCAACTCATAGGCACGGATCTTGTTCAGCAGGCCAATGCCACGGCCTTCCTGACGCAAGTACAGCAACACGCCACGGCCTTCACGGGCGATGGCCTGCAACGCGGCTTCCAGTTGCGAGCCGCAGTCGCAACGCTGGCTGAACAACGCATCGCCGGTCAGGCATTCGGAGTGCAGGCGACCGAGTACCGGAGCACCGTCGTCGAATTCACCGAGGCTGAGCACGACGTGCTCGCGTCCGCTTTCCTCATCGAGAAAACCGTGCATGGTGAATTGCGCAAAAGGCGTTGGCAGCTTGGAAGCGGCGACAAAAACGACAGGCACCGGTGTGCTCCTGATCAATAAGTACTGGAGATTCGCAGAGGCGGCATTGTAACAGCAGGTTCCTGCAGACGCTTAGGCTGAATTATGGGACATAGCGATCTAAAAGTTTGATCACTGCGCCAGCCACACCTTCCCTGTGGGAGCCACACCTTCCCCTGTGGGAGCGGGCTTGCTCGCGAAAGCGGTGGGCCAGTTGGTATTAATGTGACTGACCCAGCGCTTTCGCGAGCAAGCCCGCTCCCACAGGGGGTTCTCACAGGGGTTTCCCACAGGGGTTCATCATCAACCCGTACATACGCGTTCAGTCTGTGCTGAACGGATACGGCTGTTTCCATTTGGCGAAGATCGGTTTCAGCGCGCCGCTTTTCACCAGCAACGCCATGCGCTGGTCGAACAGCGCCATCAAGGTGCGGGCCCTGGGGGTGTCGGCGAAGCACAGGTACAGCGGCAACTCCGCGATATGGGTTCGACGGAACTGCGACGGATCCTTTGCCCGGCTGACCACGTAATCAACCTCGGTCAACGCGTCGATGTAATAGTCCGCACGGTTGTGCGTCAGCATCGACAGAATGCCGCTGCGCCGGATCACTTCGTTGTAACGGCGAATGTTGGGCAGGTAATGCTGATAGTCGTAGCCACGAACCCAGGCCAGTCGATAGTTGCCGAGGGTTTCGGGGGTGGGCGCCGGGTTGCTCGCCAGCCCGAGGGCGTAGATATGATCGGTGTCGAAGTTCCAGTGCGGGTACAGCAAATTGCTGGCCTCACCCTGATAGGAGCCGACGCACGCATCGATTTCACCGCGCTGGGCCAGGCCGACCGAACGGGTGTACGGCTCGGAGCGAATGTCCAGTTCGACGCCGGCCGGTTCGAACACCTGTCGCAGCACGTCCCAGCCCAGTCCATGCCCGTCGGCGGCGGTGTAGTCTTCCCAGTCTTCGCTGGCCAGGTGAATCACGGACGGCGGCGTCGCGGCGTCCCCCGCCTGGGCGAGTGAGCAACACAGTGCGAAAACCATCCCGGCCCACCAGCGTCCCGCCATCCCTAGTCCCCCGTGTCGCCACTCAGGCGAAAATCCACACCAGCCCTTGCATGCCCAACCACGCGAATACGCCTGCCAGCACGTCGTCGAGCATGATCCCGACGCCGCCGTGTACATGCCGGTCGATCCAGCGAATCGGCCAGGGCTTGAGAATGTCGAAGAAGCGGAACATCAGGAACCCCGCGAGCAACCAGTACCATCCTTCCGGCACCAGCCACAGCGTGATCCACATCCCGACCATTTCGTCCCAGACGATGCCTTCGTGGTCGTGTACCCGCAAATCGTCGGCGACTTTGCCGCACAGCCAGAAGCCGAACAGCATGGTGATGCCGAGCATCAACCAGTAGCCCCAGTCGGGCAGCATCTGCCACAACGGAATAAAGGGTAGCGCAACTAACGAACCCCAGGTGCCCGGTGCTTTCGGCAAGGTGCCCGAACCGAAGCCGAACGCCAGGAAATGCCAGGGATTGCGCCAGACCGATGGCGGTACGAATTCCGCCGGGACCTGTTTGGGATGATCTGTCACGGTGTCTCCCGAAAATGTTGATAGCCCCGGATTTGCGGGGTGATGTCTTGCCCGTCGGCGTCCAGCAGCGTCACGCCCTGTCCGGCCTCTATTCGGCCGACCACGTGGATTGGCCATCCTTCGGCCAGCAACGGCGACAAGTCGACGAGCGGTAGCGTGAAGGCCAATACGTAATCGTCGCCACCGCTCAGTGCCGCCGCTTCGGCAGCCGCTTGCCCGAGGAAGGCCACCAGGGCTTTCGACAGCGGCAGCTTGTCCCGTTCAATCCGCACGCCGACCTTGGACGCCAACGCGATGTGCCCGCAATCAGCGAGCAGGCCGTCGGAGATGTCCAGCGCCGAAGTCGCCCTGCCGCGCAACGCCTGGCCCAGAGCCAATTGCGGTTGTGGCGACCAGTAATGCGCCAGCAACGGCTCGGCGATGGACGC
>NZ_JBNNWE010000127.1:0-13731 GCF_050280905.1 Pseudomonas sp. NPDC086278 | reverse complement strand
GCCGCTGAATTGCTGCTGGCGTTGCAGCAGGGCGGCGTACTCTTCGCGCAGGTCGGCCCAGTCTGGGTGGGCGTCCAGCCATTCCTGGGTTTCGACGGGATCGAGGTCTTGCATGGCTTGCTCCAGGGCGGAAAGGCTTCCAGAATCGGTTGCCTGAGTTTGCGACTGGCCTTGTGGGCAGACGATATAAATTCTTGGATTGCCGAGAGGTTGTTCCGGCGGCGTGTAGTTTTACTACAAATCAACGGGCATTTCAGCCTTTCGAATGTATAGACGAGTAGTAAAACTACAGATGAATGGCTTGTGGCCTCCGGCTGCGTTGTGAGAATAATCGTTAAGGTTGGTCTTATGCCAACCAGAAAAGGTGAAAGCTTGATGCTGGCTGCCAAAATAAAAGAAATTTCAGCTATTTCTAACCTTTGTTCGACAGTCCGTCAGGTAGTGCTTATTCGAAATTCACTACATGCAGCCCCATCCACGCCGATCAAGGATAGACCATGAGCCTCCCTTCGCTTGCCGAACTGCCCGGCATTCTCCTGCCGTTTGTCACCCGCGCCGAGCAGGCGTTCCGCGCCGCCGTTGCCGCCCTTGAAGAGGACCATGGTTTATCGACCTGGACCGCCGAACGCTGGGCGCAATTCGCCCGTGTCTCGGCGTCCAGCGACTTTGTGACTGAACAAAGTGTGCGCGACCCTTTAATGCTGTTGGCGCTGGTGCAATCCGGCGAACTCGACCGCAGCTTCCAGCCTGGCGAGATGTGCGCGCAGATCGCGGCAGCGGTGAATGCGGCAGAGACCGAAGACCAGCTCGGGCGCGCCCTGCGCCGCCAGCGCACCCGTCAGCAAGTGCGCATCATCTGGCGTGACCTCAATCGCCAGGCCGATCTGGTCCAGACCTGTCGCGACCTCTCGGACATGGCCGATGCGAGCATCGATCAGGCTTATCAGTGGTTGTACTCACGGCATTGCCAGCAATTCGGCGTGCCCACCGGCCGGCGCAGCGGCGAGCCGCAGCAGATGGTCATCCTTGGCATGGGCAAGCTCGGCGCGGTGGAGCTGAACCTGTCGTCGGACATCGACCTGATCTTTGCCTACCCCGAGGGCGGCGAGACCGTCGGCGTCAAGCGCTCGCTGGATAATCAGGAGTTTTTCATCCGTCTCGGCCAGCGTTTGATCAAGGCGCTGGACCCGATGACCGTCGACGGTTTTGTGTTCCGCGTCGACATGCGTCTGCGCCCGTACGGTTCGGCCGGTGCCTTGGTGCTGAGCTTCAACGCGCTGGAGCAGTATTACCAGGACCAGGGCCGTGACTGGGAACGCTACGCGATGATCAAATCGCGGGTGGTGGCCGGCGACCAAGTGGCCGGCGCGCAACTGCAAGAAATGCTGCGCCCGTTCGTTTACCGGCGTTACCTGGATTTCTCGGCGATTGAAGCGCTGCGCACCATGAAGCAACTGATCCAGCAGGAAGTGCGGCGCAAGGGCATGGCCGACAACATCAAGCTCGGCTCCGGCGGCATTCGCGAGGTCGAGTTCATCGCCCAGGCATTCCAGTTGATCCACGGCGGTCGTGACCTGAGCCTGCAACAACGTCCGCTATTAAAAGTACTGAGCACGCTGGAAGGTCAGGGCTACCTGCCGCCGGCGGTGATCAGCGAGTTGCGCGAAGGTTACGAATTCCTGCGTTACACCGAACATGCGATCCAGGCGATTGCCGACCGTCAGACCCAAATGTTGCCGGACGGCGCGCAGGATCAGGCGCGCATTGCCTTTATGTTGGGCTTCGCCGATTGGGACGCTTTCCATGAGCAACTGATGTATTGGCGTGACCGCGTGGCGTGGCACTTCGGCCAGGTGATTGCCGATCCTGATGAAGAGCAAGGCACCGAAAGCGCAGTGGTGGTCGGCGGCGAATGGCTACCGCTGTGGGAAGAGGCGCAGGACGACGAGGCCGCTTGCCGTCAATTGGAGGAGGGCGGTTTCAGCGATGCGACCAAGGCCCTGAAAGCCTTGGCCGGTTTGCGCAGCAGCCCGCAATTGCGCGCGATGCAGCGTTTGGGCCGTGAGCGGCTGGATGCCTTTATCCCGCGCTTGCTGGCGCAGGCCGTTGAACACGCCAATCCGGATCTCGTGCTGGAACGTGTGCTGCCGCTGGTTGAGGCGGTGGCGCGGCGTTCCGCGTATCTGGTGTTGCTCACCGAAAACCCCGGCGCGCTGCGACGTTTGCTGACCCTGTGCGCGGCGAGCCCGTGGATCGCCGAGCAGATCACCCGTTTTCCGCTGCTGCTTGACGAGTTGCTCAACGAAGGCCGGTTGTTCAAGCCGCCGCTGGCGCCGGAACTGGCGGCCGAATTGCGCGAGCGCCTGACGCGAATCCCCGAGGACGACCTTGAGCAACAGATGGAAGCGCTGCGCCATTTCAAACTGGCGCACCGGTTGCGCGTCGCCGCGTCGGAAATCGCCGGCAGCCTGCCGTTGATGAAAGTCAGCGATTACCTGACCTGGCTCGCCGAAGCGATCCTCGAACAAGTGCTGGCCCTGGCCTGGCGCCAGACAGTGGCCAAGTACGGCACGCCGCTGCGCACCGATGGCACCTTGTGCGATCCCGGCTTCATCATTGTCGGTTATGGGAAAGTCGGCGGCCTGGAACTGGGGCATGGTTCCGACCTGGATCTGGTGTTCATCCACGACGGCGATCCGCAAGCGGAAACCGATGGTCCGAAACCTATCGATGGGGCGCAATTTTTCACCCGCTTGGGGCAGCGGATCATTCATTTGCTCACGGCGCAGACCAACTCCGGTCAGTTGTATGAAGTGGACATGCGCCTGCGACCGTCCGGTGCGTCGGGTTTGTTGGTGAGTTCGCTGGGGGCGTTTGCCCGCTATCAGGAAAACGAAGCCTGGACCTGGGAACATCAGGCGTTGGTGCGGGCGCGGGTGCTGGTCGGCAGTCAGGGCGTCGGCCAGGCATTCGAGAAAGTCCGCGCGGCGATACTGGGCAAGGCGCGGGACTTGGGCACGTTGCGCCAGGAGGTCAGCGAGATGCGCGCCAAGATGCGCGATAACCTTGGCAGCAAGAGCACGGCGGCCGGCACCGGGGCAAATGCCTTCGAGGCCACGGCACCGTTCGATCTCAAGCAGGACGCCGGAGGTATCGTCGATATTGAATTTATGGTGCAATACGCGGCCCTGGCGTGGTCCGAAACACACCCGCCGTTGCTGCGCTGGACCGATAACATCCGGATTCTGGAAGAGCTGGAACACGAAGGGCTGATGCCCGCCGAAGATGCCAGCCTGTTGCGCGAGGCCTATAAAGCCTACCGCTCCGCCGCTCACCGGCAGGCCTTGCAGAAGGACGCCGGGGTGATACCGGGCGACCAGTTTGCGGACGAACGACGGCAGGTAATGCGGATCTGGCGCGAACTGGGGCTAAGCTGAACCGCGCTTGTGGCGGTAACAAGATTCAAATGTGGGAGCGGGCTTGCTCGCGATAGCGCAGTGTCAGGCGACATCTTTATGGGATGCGGCGGCCCCTTCGCGAGCAAGCCCGCTCCCACAGTAGATCTGCAGTGTTTTGTAGAATTCTCGAGGCGGGGAGGCGTATGCCTCCCCGGTTCGTTTTTGGAAACCACATGAAAATTCTGATCGTTGGGCCCAGTTGGGTCGGTGACATGGTGATGGCGCAGACACTGTTTCAGTGCCTCAAGCAGCGCCACCCGCAATGCGAAATCGACGTCCTGGCCCCTGAGTGGAGCCGGCCGATTCTGGAGCGCATGCCCGAAGTCCGGCAGGCCTTGAGCTTTCCGCTCGGCCACGGTGCCCTGGAGCTGGCGACTCGTCGGCGGATCGGCAAATCCCTGGCCGGCCAGTACGACCAGGCGATCCTGCTGCCCAATTCACTGAAGTCGGCGCTGGTGCCGTTCTTCGCCGGCATTCCGAAACGCACCGGCTGGCGTGGCGAGTTCCGTTACGTGCTGCTGAACGACGTGCGCACGCTGGATAAAGAACGTTACCCGCTGATGATCGAGCGCTTCATGGCCCTGGCGTACGAGCCCGGCGCTGAACTGCCCAAACCCTATCCACGCCCCACCTTGCAAATCGACCCGGTCAGCCGCGAGGCCGCGCTGGCCAAGTTCGGCCTGACCCTCGACCGTCCGGTCCTGGCGCTGTGCCCCGGCGCCGAGTTCGGTATCTCCAAGCGTTGGCCGTCCGAGCATTACGCCAAGGTCGCTGAAGCGAAGATTCGCGAAGGCTGGCAGGTCTGGCTGTTCGGTTCGAAAAACGATCACGCCGTCGGCGAAGAAATCCGCGCGCGGCTGATTCCCGGCCTGCGTGAAGAATCGGTGAACCTGAGTGGCGACACCTCGCTGGCCGAAGCCATCGATCTGTTGTCCTGCGCCGATTCGGTGGTGTCCAACGACTCCGGCCTGATGCACGTGGCCGCCGCGCTGAACCGCCCATTGGTGGCCGTTTACGGCTCGACCTCACCGGGTTTCACCCCGCCATTGGCCGAACACGTCGAGATCGTGCGCCTGGGCCTCGAATGCAGCCCTTGCTTCGACCGCACTTGCCGTTTCGGTCATTACAACTGCCTGCGTCAGCTCATGCCGCAAGCGGTGAACGAAGCCTTGCAGCGGTTGCAAGGCACTGCGGTCGAGGTCCAATAGTTTGCGGGTTCTGCTGATCAAGACTTCTTCGCTGGGCGACGTGATTCACGCGTTGCCAGCGCTGACCGACGCGGCGCGGGCGATCCCCGGCATCAAATTCGACTGGGTAGTGGAAGAAGGTTTCGCCGAGATTCCGACCTGGCACCCGGCCGTGGGCAAGGTGATTCCGGTGGCGATCCGTCGCTGGCGCAAAAACATCTGGCAGACCATCAAGAGTGGCGAGTGGAAACGCTTCAAACAAAGCGTTCGCGCCACCAAATACGATCTGGTGATCGACGCCCAGGGCCTGCTGAAAAGCGCCTGGCTGACCCGTTACGTCAACGCGCCGGTCGCCGGTCTGGACAAAAATTCCGCCCGTGAGCCCATCGCCGCACGTTTTTACTCGCGTCGCCTCGCGGTGGGCCGTGGGCAACATGCGGTGGAGCGAGTGCGTCAGTTGTTCGCGTTGGCGTTGGGCTACGACTTGCCCAAAGGTCTGGGCGATTACGGTCTGAACGTCGAACGGCTGGTGGAACTGCCGCGCAAGAATCCTTACGTGTTGTTCCTGCACGGCACCACGTGGGACACCAAGCATTGGCCGGAAGCCTATTGGCGCGAGCTGGCCGAGCGTGTCGGTTATCTCGGTGTCGCGGTGAAACTGCCGTGGGGCAACCCGATCGAGAAGGCTCGCGCCGAGCGCATCGCCAGCGGTTTTCGGCATGTCGAAGTGCTGCCCAAGCTGAACCTGGCGGGTGTCGGCAAAGTGTTGGCCAGTGCCCAGGCCTGCGTGGCCGTAGACACGGGCCTCGGCCATTTGGCCGCCGCGTTCGACGTCCCGACCCTGTCGCTGTTCGGCCCGACCAATCCGGGCCTGACCGGCGCCTACGGTAAGGCGCAGATTCACATGGCCAGCGACTTCCCCTGCGCACCGTGCCTGCAAAAGCAATGCACGTATCAACCGACGGCCGATGACGCCCGCCGGTTTGACCTGAAACGCGAGTGGCCACTGTGCTTCACGCGGTTGAATCCCGAGCGTGTCGCGACCCGACTGAGCACGTTGTTATTGGCTGAGGAGCTGCGCTGATGCAATTGGCATTCGTCTTGTACAAATACTTTCCGTTCGGCGGCTTGCAGCGCGACTTCATGCGCATCGCCCTCGAATGCCAGCAACGCGGCCATCAAATCCGTGTCTACACGCTGATCTGGGAGGGCGAGGTGCCGCCCGGTTTTGAAGTGCTGGTGGCGCCCGTCAAAGCCTTCTTCAACCATCGTCGAAACGAAAAGCTCAGCGAGTGGATGGAAGCGGACCTGGCCAAACGTCCGGTGGACCGCTTGATCGGCTTCAACAAGATGCCGGGCCTCGACGTTTATTACGCCGCCGACGGATGTTTTGAAGACAAGGCGCAGAACCTGCGCCATTCGTTGTACCGGCGCTGGGGCCGTTACCGGCATTTCGCCGAGTACGAGCGCGCGGTGTTCGCCAAGGACGCCAAGACCGAAGTGCTGATGATTTCCGAAGTGCAGCAGCCGCTGTTCATCAAGCATTACGACACGCCGCTGGAACGCTTCCATTTGCTGCCGCCGGGCATCTCCCAGGACCGCCGCGCGCCGCCCAATGCGGCCGAGATCCGCGCTGAGTTCCGTCGCGAATTCAACCTCAAGGACGACGAGCTGCTGCTGGTGCAGATCGGCTCCGGGTTCAAGACCAAGGGCGTCGATCGCAGCCTCAAGGCGCTGGCCGCATTGCCCGCTGATCTGAAGAAACGCACCCGGCTCTTTGTAATTGGCCAGGACGACCCCAAATTGTTCCAGATGCAGAGCGCGACCCTCGGGCTCGGCGACAACGTGACGTTCCTCAAGGGCCGCAGCGATATTCCGCGTTTCCTGCTCGGCGCTGATGTGCTGATCCACCCGGCGTACAACGAAAACACCGGCACCGTATTGCTCGAAGCCCTGGTCGCCGGGTTGCCGGTGTTGGTCAGCGCGGTGTGTGGTTATGCCCATTACATCGCCGAGGCCGACGCCGGGCTGGTGCTGGACGAACCCTTCGATCAGGCGCAGCTCACGCATTACCTGACCCGGATGTTGAACGACGCTCAAGCACGGGCGGCCTGGAGCCGCAACGGTCTGGCTTTCGCCGAGACGGCCGACCTCTACAGCATGCCGCAGCACGCGGCCGATGTGATTCTGGCGGAGCACGCTTAATGAAGTTGATGCTGGCTGAACCGTTCAAGAGCCTTTGGGCCGGGCGCGATGCGTTCACCGAAGTCGAAGGCTTGCAGGGCGAGGTTTACCGCGAGCTGGAAGCGCGCCGTACGTTGCGCACTGAAGTGAACGGCAAGGGTTTCTTCGTGAAAATCCACCGTGGCATCGGCTGGGGCGAGATCTTCAAAAACCTGCTGACGGCCAAGCTGCCGGTACTCGGCGCGGGTCAGGAATGGAAGGCCATTCAGCGCCTGCAAGAGGTCGGTGTGCCGACCATGACCGCCGTCGCTTATGGCGAGAAGGGCAGTAACCCGGCGGATCAGCACTCGTTCATCGTCACCGAAGAGCTGGCGCCGACCGTCAGCCTTGAAGACTTCAGCATCGACTGGATCAAGAACCCGCCCGAGCCAGTGCTCAAGCGCGCGTTGATCGCCGAAGTCGCGCGCATGACCGGCATGATGCACCGCGCCGGGGTCAACCACCGCGACTGCTATATCTGTCACTTCCTGCTGCACACCGACAAACCGGTGACGGCCGACGATTTCAAACTGTCGGTGATCGACCTGCACCGCGCCCAGACCCGCCCGGCGATTACCCAGCGCTGGCGCAACAAGGATCTGGCGGCGCTGTACTTTTCGGCGCTGGACATCGGCCTGACCCAACGCGACAAACTGCGCTTTCTGAAGGGCTATTTCCAGCAGCCGCTGCGCCAGATTCTGGCGCAAGAAGCGGCGTTGCTTGCCTGGCTCGAAGGCAAGGCCAACAAACTTTACGACCGTAAACAGCGATACGGGGATGCGCTCTGATGCCGGGTTGGAAACTGGAACCTGCTTACAGCGATCTGGCGGACGATTTTGGCAGCCTCGAAGCGGTGTTCGCGCTTCAGGGCGAGCGCCTGACCCGCGATCCGTTGTCCGAGGTCATTCGCGTTCAGCGCAATGGCGTCAACTATTACGTCAAACGCTACGTCGGTGCCGGCAAAGGCTTGCGTCGCTACCTGGGCAAGCCTCGGGTGAAGGCTGAGTGGCAGAACCTCAAGCGCTTCGCCAAGTGGGGCATTCCCACCGCCGAAGTGATTGCCTGGGGCCTGGAACGACGCGGCGCGGCGTACGATCGCGGTGCGATGATCACCCGCGAATTGCCGAACACCGAAGACTTGTCGGCCCTCGCGGACCGGCGTGATCCGAGGCTGGCGGATCGCGCCTGGGTCGATGCCGTCAGTCGGCAGCTGGCCGGTTACACCCGGACCATGCACGACAATCGCTTCACCCATAACGATTTGAAGTGGCGCAACCTGCTGATCGACAGTGACGACCGACTGTTCCTGATCGATTGCCCCAACGGTGATTTCTGGCACGGTTTCTGGCTCAAATACCGCATTACCAAAGACTTGGCGTGCCTGGACAAGGTGGCCAAATATCACCTGTCGGCCACCCAGCGCCTGCGCTTTTACCTGCAATACCGCCAGCGTGACCGACTGGATGCCGCCGACAAGAAACGGATCCGGCACGTGGTGAGATTCTTCGAGGGACGCGAATGACTGATTTCCTGGCCGCTGAGGACCGTGCGCTCCTGGAGCGTCACGGTCTCGGCACGTTCGACGCACTCTGGGCCAAGCAGCTCGACGCGGTGGATGAACCCAATACCGTCGGCGATGGCTGGAGCAGCGTGTTTCGGCTGGATCTGGAAGGTCATGGCTACTACCTCAAGCGCCAGAGCAACTACCTGACCCGCACCTTGCACGCGCCGTTTGGCGAGCCGAGTTTCGCCCGCGAATTTCGCAACATCAGCCGTTATCAAAAGCTGGGCATTCCAGCGCTGCAAGCGGCTTTTTTTGGTGAGCGCAAAGTCAACGGTGAAGTTCGCGCGGTGCTGCTGACCCGCGCGCTGGACGGTTGGGATGACCTGGATTCGCTGTTGCAGCGCTGGTCGGACCTGAGCGAAGCGCAGCACTTGGCCATTTTGAAAGCGTGTGGCCTCTTGGCGCGGCGTCTGCACGGGGTGCGTCAGGTTCACGGCTGCTTCTACCCCAAGCACATTTTTCTGCAGGCGACGGGCGATGCTTACCAGGCGCAATTGATCGACCTGGAAAAAACCCGACCGTTGCTGTTCGGTCAGCGGGATCGGGTCAAGGACCTGGAGCCGTTGCTGCGCCGCGCCCCCGAATGGACCGAAGCGCAATTGCGCGAATTGTTGGCGGCGTATGTCGATCAGCCACAAAGCAGTTCGCTGGTGGACAGTTGGGTGTCGCGTCTGACCGCCCGGCGCAGTCGCAAGGAGACGCGCTGATGCGCTTGGCCGAATTGAAAGATGCCGGTCGTGCCCCGAGCCTGCCGATGAGTATTGCCCTGGCCGATGCCGCCGGGCCCGCCGAATTGCAGTTGCTGAGTTTGCTGCGAGTGCTGCCGGGCCAGCGTTACGTGGGGGCTGGTGTGTGGCGCGGTCGGCCGGTGCTGGCCAAATTGCTGGTCGGCAGTAAAGCGGCGCGACATTTTCAGCGTGAACTTGACGGCGTGCGCTTGCTCGCCGATCAGGGCCTGACCACGCCGCAACTGTTGGCCGACGGCTTGAAAGAAGGCGAGGGCGGCTGGTTGCTGTTCGAGTTCATCGAAGGGGCCGAAAGCCTCGGCGATACCTGGAAGCAGGTCGAACACTTGCCGGTGCTGGCCGACATGCAAGGGGCCGTGCTGGCCGAAGCGCTGGGCGCTATCGGCCAGATGCATCGCAAAGGGCTGTGGCAGGAGGACCTGCACCTGGACAACCTGTTGCGTCAACGCGGTCGGTTGTACCTGATCGATGGCGGCGGTGTCTGTGCTGAAACCCCCGGCCAGCCGCTGTCACGGCAGAAAGTCCTGGAAAACCTCGGGGTATTTTTCGCCCAGTTGCCCAAATCCCTGGAACCGTTTACCGAAGAGCTGCTGGTGTATTACCTGTTGAGCAACGGCGAGCACGCGTTGCCGATGGAAGCGTTGCAGAAGCAGATCGATAAAGTTCGTCGCTGGCGCTTGAAGGACTATCTGACCAAGGTCGGCCGTGAATGCACGTTATTCAGCGTTCAGCGCGGGGCATTCGCCTTGCGGGCGATTCGGCGAGAAGAAGAAGCCGCGATGTTGCCGGTACTGGAACAGGCCGATGCGCTGCTCGATCGAGGCCATTTGTATAAGACTGGCGGCGCCGCGAGCGTAGGAAAAGTCGAGGCTGGCGGTCGGACGCTGGTGATCAAACGCTACAACATCAAAGGCTTTGCGCACTGGCTCAAACGCTTCTGGCGTCCGAGTCGTGCCTGGCATTCGTGGCGCGAAGGCAATCGCCTGGCGTTCCTCGGCATCGCCACGCCCAAGCCGCTGGCGTTGCTGGAAAAGCGTTTTTTCTGGTTGCGCAGCCGGGCCTATCTGGTGACCGAATACCTGCCGGGGCCGGACATCATCGAGCGCTTTGCGCCCTATGTTGAGAGTGGCGCGGCACCGGAAGCGGAATTGCTGGCGCTGGATCACCTGTTTGCCGAACTGATCCGCGAGCGGATCAGTCATGGTGATTTCAAGGGCCACAACCTGTTCTGGCAACAGGATCGCTGGGCCCTGATCGACCTCGATTCGATGTGCCAGCACGGCTCGGCGGGCAGCTTTGCCCCAGCGTATGCGCGGGATCGGGCGCGGTTCATGCGTAACTGGCCGGAGAGTAGTGCGCTGTATCAAGTCATTGATCAACGCTTGCCCAAAGACATTCCCGGCGCTACCTGAATCCCTTCGTCGGATCGCCGAAAAGGCCGGCACATTCACTGGCGATTTAGGGACAAGTTCTTGCGAACTGTCCTACATGATCTGCTGACCGCATGAACTGTGCCCTGAATAGCCGCGATGCTAGTTTGCCTGACGTTCACGGAGGGCAAAATTTGACCATCAAAATGGCTGTTGCGATCAGTACTGTTTCACTCGCGCTTTCCGGCTGCGGTACAGCAATCACCGTGCTGCAAGACGATGAAGACGCGGCCCGCGGCCTCAGAAAACAGAAAACCTACTGTCAGTCCATCCCACGCATCTACAGCGGCCTGGCCTACGACTTCTGCGTCTTGAATGCCCCGCCCGACCCCACCGGTTTCCTCGTACCCTTCGTCCTGCTGGATATCACCCTGTCGGGCGTCCTCGACACAGTTGCCTTGCCGTACACGATTTATCGCCAGGCCAATGATGGCAATCTCGGCATTTACTGGCGGGCAGGCCGTGGGTAACTCACTTGCACTACCAACAGTTTTTTCTGTTTGAAAACCAAAGCGAATCTGAAGCTGATGTTGACGCGAGAAAGCTGTTACCACCCAGCGGGAGGTACAGCGACTTCATCATTTATGTCGACGAGAGCGGCGATCATGGAATGCAAACATTAGATCCAAACTATCCAATGTTTGTGCTGGCGTTTTGCGTGTTTCATAAAAGGCACTATTGCGAGAAGGTTATTCCAGCCCTTCAGAAATTTAAATTCAACCACATGGGACACGACTTGATCGGTCTACATGAGTTGGACATTCGAAAAGAGAAGGGCGCGTTCTCTAGTCTGTTCAGATCCCGTCAACACAAACATGCTTTCCTCGATGAGTTGACGAGCATCATTGAGGCCAGCAATTTTATCCTGATCAGCTGTGTTATCGACAAAGTGGCTCTTCGTGAAAAAACGGGGCCTGCTCACAATCCGTATCACGTCGCTCTCGAGTTCTGTCTGGAAACGCTCTATGAGTTTTTGCAGGAAAAAAATCAACAACGTGCGTTTACCCATGTCATTTTCGAGCGTCGAGGGAAAAGGGAGGATAACGAACTTGAGCTGGAGTTTAGGCGGATGTGCGATGGCGCGAACCGATTGGGCATTCAGCTGCCGTTCGATATCGTTTTTGCAACCAAGCAAGTTAATTCCACGGGATTACAGCTAGCGGATCTTGTTGCAAGACCCATCGGTATAAGCGTTTTGCGGCCAGGGCAACAAAATCGTGCCTTTGACGTGCTCAAGCGTAAGTTCTATTGCAGTGGGGGACGTAACAACGTGGGCGAGGGTTTCGAAAACTGGGGTTTGAAGATATTCCCTGCCTCATAAAGCGAAAAACCCCGGTGAAACTCACCGAGGTCATAGCGCCGACCGGGATCCCCCAGTCCATTTGCGCCGGAGTCTATGTCGAGGCTCCTTGTCTGTCAACGCGTCAGCTTGCGACTCCCCGCTAGAGGTTTGCCAGCGCTTTTAAGCTATAATCCCGCCCTTTAGCTGTCTCTCGCCGCTTGCGAGGGCACATTAATTTTTGAGGCGCTTGTCGCCTGCATGCAGACTAAAGAGGCTAGACCCCTGTGGCATTGACGATTCTTGGCCTGTCCGGCGCCCTTAGCCATGATCCTTCCGCAGCCTTGTACATCGACGGCAAGCTGGTCGCGGCGGCGGAGGAAGAGCGCTTCGTACGCGATAAACATGCAAAGAACCGCATGCCTTACGAATCGGCGAAGTTCTGCCTCGAACAGGCGGGCATCAAGCCGTCCGACGTCGACGTAGTGGCAATTCCGTTCGCCCCGATCAGCCTGTTCGGCAAAGCGCGCTGGCACTACGCCAAGCGTTACTGGTACGCCCCGGACCGCGCCCTTGACGCGATCCTGATGGGCAACCGCCGTTACAAGCGCTATCGCAACAAGATTGTCTGGTGCCTTGAGCAACTGGGTTTCGATCCGAAAAAAATCAAAATCGAGCCGGTCGAGCACCACTTGGCCCACGCCTCCAGCGCATACCACTGCTCCGGTTTCAAAGAGAAAACCGCGATCCTCGGCATCGACGGCAAGGGCGAGTACGCCACGACCTTCTTCGGTTATGGCGAGAACGGCAAGATTCACAAGATCAAGGAATTCTTCGATCCGGACTCCCTCGGCGGCCTGTACGGTGCGATCACCGAGTTCCTCGGTTTCGAGATGCTCGACGGCGAGTTCAAGGTGATGGGCATGGCGCCTTACGGCGATGCCAGCAAATACGATTTCTCGCGTCTGGCGTCGTTCGAGAACGGCGAATTGGTGATCAACACCGATTACGCCAACGTCATCGGCCTGCGTCGCTATAAAGAGAAGGGCAAAGGTTTCTACTTCTCGCCGAAGCTGATCGAGTGGCTGGGGCCCAAGCGCGAAGGCGACATCGCCGACGAGCCGTACATCCACTACGCCGCGAGCATGCAAGCGCTGTTCGAAAAGATCTCGCTGCAGATGATCGACCACTACCTGGGCGATGTGCTCAAGGAAACCGGCAAGCTGGCGTTCGCCGGTGGCTGTGCGTTGAACGTCAAGCTGAACCAGAAAATCATCGCCCGCGATGACGTCAAGGAGTTGTTCGTGCAGCCTGCGTCCGGCGATGCCGGCACGGCGGTCGGCGCGGCGGCTTATGTGTCTCACGCCCGTGGCGTGCCGGTCGAGAAGATGGAACACGTCTACCTCGGCCCGTCGTACACCAACGAAGACGTGCTGGCCGCGTGTGCCCGTCACCCGAGCAAGCCTGTCTGGCGCAAGCTCGAAAACATGCCGGAGAACATTGCCAAGATCATGGTCGACGGCAACCCGGTCGCCTGGTTCCAGGGGCGCATGGAGTTTGGCCCGCGCGCGTTGGGCGGTCGTTCGATCATCGGTTGCCCGAGCGCGACCGGCGTCGCGGACCGCATCAACCACCAGATCAAGTTCCGCGAGCGCTGGAGGCCTTTCTGCCCGTCGATGCTCGACACCGTGGCCCCACAGATGATCAAGATCGATCACCCGGCGCCGTTCATGACTTTCACCTTCGAAGTGGCTGAAGAGTGGAAGACCCGCGTGCCGGAAGCCAAAACCCAGCGCGACACTGCCGGCGATGAAGAGCGCGGGGTTGTTACTTGCCAAATCAGC
>NZ_JBNNWE010000126.1:0-13773 GCF_050280905.1 Pseudomonas sp. NPDC086278 | reverse complement strand
GTCGCTCAAACCTTCGAGCGCAAAGTACTCGCACTGCATGGGGATAATTACCCCGTCAGCGGCGACCAATGCGTTCAGGGTCAGCATCGACAGCGACGGCGGGCAGTCGATCAGAATGTAATCGTAGTTTTCACGGATCGGCGCCAACGCGCTGCGCAGGCGGCTTTCCTTCATCTGCATTTCCAGCAACACCACTTCCGCCGCCGTCAGGTCGCGGTTGGCCGGCAACAGTTGGTAACCACCGTGTTCGGAAAAGTGCATGGCTTGCGCCAGATCGCATTCGCCGATCAACAGGTCGTAGACCGAGTTTTCCAGGCCGTGCTTATCCACACCGCTACCCATGGTGGCGTTGCCCTGTGGATCGAGATCGATCAACAACACCCGGCGCTTGGTAGCCACCAGCGATGCTGCGAGGTTGATGCAGGTGGTGGTCTTGCCCACACCACCCTTTTGGTTCGCTATCGCGAATACCTTAGCCATTCTTGCTTGTGTTCCCAATCATGCCGTGCGGCGCAGTATCAGCAGATGGCGTTGGCCTTGGCAACCGGGTACGGCCAGGGCGTGTTCGCTATCGAGGTGGAAGTCTGCCGGCAATGCTACCAGCTCATCGGCCGGATGAACGCCCTTCATTGCCAGCCAGCGCGTATCGGCGTCACCCAGGTGACGCGTCCAATTGCTGAAGTTCTCCATGCTGCTGAACGCCCGGGAGATGATCCCGTTGAATGGCTGTGCAGGCTGGAAGGCTTCGACGCGGCTGTGGATAACTTGAAGGTTATCCAGTTTGAGTTCGAGTTTGACCTGGGTCAGGAAGCGGGTTTTCTTGCCGTTGCTGTCCAGGCAGGTCACTTGCGACTCCGGAAACAGGATGGCCAACGGAATGCCAGGCATGCCGCCGCCGCTGCCAACGTCCAGCCAGCGACCGTTTTGAACAAACGACATCACGCTCAAACTGTCGAGCAAGTGACGAGAGACCATTTCATCCGGGTCGCGCACGGCGGTCAGGTTGTACGCCTTGTTCCATTTGATCAACAGGGCCAGATAACCCAGCAGCAAGGCGTGCTGGGCTTCGGTCAGCGTGACACCCAATTGGCGAGCACCTGTGGATAACTCTTCGGCATGTTGCGAGGTGACCAACGAACTCAAGCGCTTTGCTCCAACTGACGGCCCGCGCCGCGTTTTTTCAAATGAATCATCAACAGCGAAATGGCTGCAGGCGTGACGCCCGGGATACGTGACGCCTGGCCCAATGTCTCTGGACGGGTCGCACCGAGCTTGCTCTGGATCTCTTTGGAGAGACCGGAAATGTTCGTGTAGTCGATATCCACAGGCAGTTTGGTGTCTTCACTGGCCCGCAGGCGCGCGATTTCATCCTGTTGACGATCAATGTAGCCGGCGTATTTGGTCTTGATTTCGACCTGCTCGGCAACCTGCTGATCTTCTGCGCCCCCACCGGTCACGGCGATCAGGCCAGCGTAGTCGATTTCCGGACGGCTCAAGAGATTGAGCAAGTTGTATTCATGGGTCAGCGGCGTGCCGAACTTCTCGGATATGGCATCTCCCTGTTCGGTGCCCGGGCGAACCCAGGTACTTTTCAGGCGTTGCTCTTCCAGATCGATGCTTTCGCGTTTCTTGCAGAACGCCGCCCAACGGGCATTATCGACCAGACCCAGCTCGCGACCTTTTTCGGTCAAACGCAGGTCGGCGTTGTCTTCGCGCAGGATCAGGCGGTACTCGGCACGGGACGTAAACATCCGGTACGGCTCTTGAGTGCCGAGCGTAATCAGGTCATCAACCAGCACGCCGATGTACGCCTCATCGCGACGCGGGCACCAGGCGTCTTTGCCTTGAGCACGCAGCGCGGCGTTGGCCCCGGCCAGCAAACCCTGGGCGCCGGCTTCTTCGTAACCGGTGGTGCCGTTGATCTGACCGGCGAAAAACAGACCGCCAATCACTTTGGTTTCCAGGTTGTATTTCAGGTCACGCGGATCGAAGTAGTCGTACTCGATGGCATAGCCCGGACGAACAATGTGCGCGTTTTCCATGCCGCGGATCGATTGCACGATCTGCAATTGCACGTCGAACGGCAAGGAGGTGGATATCCCGTTGGGGTACAGCTCGTGGGTGGTCAAACCTTCCGGTTCGATAAAGACCTGATGGCTTTCCTTGTCGGCAAAGCGATGGATTTTGTCTTCAATCGACGGGCAATAACGCGGGCCGATGCCTTCGATCAAGCCTGCATCGGAATACATCGGCGAACGGTCGAGGTTCGCGGCAATGATTTCGTGGGTGCGGGCGTTGGTGTGGGTAATCCAGCAACTGACCTGTTTCGGGTGCTGCTCTTTGGACCCCATGAACGACATCACCGGGATCGGCGTGTCGCCTGCCTGTTCGGTCATCACCGAGAAATCCACGGAACGACCGTCGATACGCGGCGGCGTACCGGTTTTCAAACGACCGACACGCAATGGCAATTCACGCAGACGGTGAGCCAGGGCGATCGATGGCGGGTCGCCGGCGCGACCGCCGGAATAATTCTGCATGCCGATGTGGATAAGTCCACCGAGGAAGGTGCCAGTGGTCAACACCACGGAATCTGCGAAGAAACGCAGGCCCATTTGGGTGACAACACCGCGCACGGTTTCCTGTTCAACGATCAGGTCATCAGCGGCTTGTTGAAATATCCACAGGTTCGGCTGGTTTTCCAGGGCTTCGCGGACAGCGGCCTTGTACAGAACCCGATCAGCTTGAGCACGAGTGGCTCGCACGGCCGGGCCTTTGCGGCTGTTCAACACGCGAAACTGGATGCCACCCTTATCGGTCGCCATGGCCATCGCGCCACCGAGGGCATCGATTTCCTTGACCAGGTGGCTTTTGCCAATCCCGCCAATCGCGGGGTTGCAACTCATGGCACCAAGGGTTTCCACGTTATGCGTCAGCAGCAGGGTTTTTGCCCCCATACGTGCTGACGCCAGTGCTGCCTCGGTACCGGCATGACCGCCGCCGATGACGATCACTTCAAAACGGGAAGGGAAATCCACCACGCACCTCGTGCCTGCTTAAGTAGGTAATTCAGGAATAGTTTGGGCCCGGGTTTCTGGACCAGGTCGGCAAGTATAGGGACTTCGCCCTTCCTAAAGAACCCTTTGCACAAAATTTAACCAGCTGTGGAGAAGTCGCGGTTATAGAAATTAAAAAGAAAGAAATTTATTAAATCTTTGTTTTTATGTTTATTTCTACTGAGGCAAGTTTCTGTGGATAGATTGATACAGGTCTTTAAATTCAATGTGTACAGAGATTCAAAACCCTGTGCTCATGTGCCAATGAGGCCCTTGGATAACCGGTGTAAGCCTGTGGATTAAAGAGGTGGTTATCCACAGGCGCGGTTATCTTCAGTTTTGAGGCCTTGTTATCAACTGCCCTTAGTGGCAGTTATTCACAGGGCTTAATCCACAGTTTTTTCTGATTTAGCCGAAACGCAGACGTAAAAATTGCTCCTGCGGGGCTCAATGCAACTGGTCAGGGACTGGCAAACAACAGCAATCGAGCCGCCGGGGGCTATTGTGAGAAAACGTAACAGAAACTAATAATAGGCATTATCATTAACTTGCCTTGTCTCTCTATGTCCTTACCCTCCCACACGGCAGCCGTTCAGCACATCTACGAGCAGCACCATTCCTGGTTATACGGGTGGCTCAAGGGCAAATTGCATGACGCGTGCGATGCGGCGGATGTAGCGCACGATACGTTCGTACGCATCCTCGGCGCGCGCAATGCAGCGCAGATCCGCGAACCCAGGGACTATCTGGCCACCGTTGCACGAGGACTGGTGATTGATCGCTATCGCCGGCGGGCTATAGAAGTGGCCTACCTCGACACATTGGCAGCGCGCCCTGACGCCACTGCGATCAGTGAAGAAGACAAGGCCTTGATCATCGAAACTCTGGTGGCTGTGGATAAAGCCTTGACCAGTCTCGGTGCCCGAGCCCAGCGCATCTTTATGTTGTCGCAGATCGAAGGGCTGACTTATCAACAGATCGCCATTGAACTGAAGGTTTCGCTGACCACGGTGAAGAAGCACATGATTCGCGCCCTCACCGAATGTTCACTGATCATGGCGGGCCTCTGATGTCGGCCGCGCCTGACCGTAAAGTGTTTGAAACCGCCGCCAGCTGGTATGTGCAGTTTCAGAGCGAACCCCCTTCGCTCGCCCAACGACAAGCCTGGCAGCACTGGGTCGACAGCAATCCAGCGCACCTCGCCGCCTGGAACCAGATGGAACAACTGCAGCGTCACCTGGGCGCAATGCCGCGAGACCTGACGCGCCGCGCACTCTCCTCCACCCAACAACGGCGGCAAGTGCTCAAACTGCTATTGATCCTCGCAGGCACCGGCTACGTGGGCTGGAATGTTCAGCAGCACACTGCGCTGGGCAATGTCTGGGCCGACTATTCAACCAAGGTCGGCCAACGACGGAAAATCGAACTCGCTGACGGCAGTCAGATTCACCTGAACACTCAGACGGCAATCGACGTCTTGTTCGACGGGCAGCAACGCTTGATTCGTTTGCGCTCCGGGGAAATCCTCATTCGCACGGGGAAGCTTGGCGACTCCCGACCGTTTTTCGTCGAAACCCGAGAAGGCCGGATTCAAGCCCTGGGCACGCGCTTTTCGGTACATCAGCTTTCGGGTTCGACTCGCGTTGGCGTGCTGGAAGACCGCGTCAGCCTGCAACCCAGTGCTCAAACAAGCAGCCCGCAGCTATTGAAAGCGGGCGAAGGTGCCGATTTCACCAGCAACAGCGTCGGCGCGATTCATCCTTATCGGGTATCAGAAGCGGCCTGGATCAACGGCCAATTGATCGTGCTGGATGCACAGTTGGGCGATGTCATCGACGAACTGGGACGCTATCGCTCCGGGGTCCTGCAATGTGACGAGCGTTCTGCACGACTGCGGGTGTCCGGCACGTTTCGGCTTGATTCCACCGATGCGGTGCTGGCCAACCTGCAAGCTTCACTGCCCATTAGCGTGCGTTATTTCACCCGCTACTGGGTGTCGATCAGTCAGACCGGTTGATGGGTTCAAATGCCTCGGGAAAATAAATACGCGCCAGGGTTATCTTTTTTAACCCTGACACGGCCCTACAGGTAATCGCGATAAACGCGGCTCTTCGCCACCTTCAGGGCTTATCCATCCATGCGACTTCCTACGTTCCGCCTGCGCTTTTCTCACCCTTGCATCGCCTACAGTTTATTGATGACCAGCGCCGTGAGTGGCGTGCTGACGACGCCGTATGCGGTCGCCGCCAGTGCCACGCAACGCTACGCCATAGCAGCCGGCCCACTGGACAGTGCCCTGAGCCAGTTCGCCTCGGCGGCCAATGTGATTCTGTCGTTCTCCCCCCAGCAAACCGGGCAGATGCGCAGCCAGGGACTGGCCGGCAGTTATTCCATCGAACAAGGTTTCTCGGTGTTGCTGCAGGGCTCCGGAATGCAGGCAGTACCTCAGGCGCCGGGCAGTTACATCCTGCAGCCGGTGCCGCAGACCGGGTCTTTGGTCCTTGGAGCCACCAACATCACCGGCGTGCAAGCGAACGAGATGAACCTCGATTACGCCACGGACGTGGGTTACAAGGTCGCGAACAGCCGGGTGGGTACGAAAACCAGTACACCACTGTCGGAAACACCGCGTTCGGTGTCGGTTGTCACTGAACAACGCATGAAAGATCAAAAATCCCAGACCCTCACCGATGTGCTGGGTTATGTGCCGGGCATCTTCGCGCCACCGTTTGCCGCCGGCGACAGCCTGGCCGGTGACCTGTTTTTCATTCGCGGTTTCAACGCGACGGATTATGGCTACGGCCTGCTGCGAGACGGCCTGCGCGTGCAGGGTAATCGGTATGACACCAGCACCGAACCGTACGGCCTGGAGCGCGTCGAGATTTTCCGCGGGCCGTCGTCGCTGCTTTACGGCGAGAACGCGCCCGGTGGTTTGGTCAACCTGGTCAGCAAGCGCCCGACCGCCGCGCCTCAAGGTGAAGTGCAACTGAGCTACGGTTCCAACAATCGGCGTCAATTGGGCGTGGATGTGTCCGGACCACTGGATGAGAGCGGCAATATTCTTGGTCGCGTGGTGATGCTGGGCCGCAATGCCGACACCCAAACGGACCATGTACCGGACGATCGCCTGTACATCGCGCCGTCGCTGACCCTTAATTTCGACGACTACAACACGTTGACGCTGCTGGCCAACTACCAGAAAGACCACACCAACATGGAACTTGGCCTACCGGCTGCCGGGACGTTGCTGACAAATCCCAACGGCCAGTTAGCCAAGGACACCATGCTCGGTGATCCCGACTGGAACACCTTCGAGCGGGAGACCTGGAGCACGGGGTATGAATTTACCCACAGCTTCAACGACGATTGGCAGTTCCGGCAGAACTCGCGCTACATGCAGTCGCGCATCACCCGCCATGAAACCTGGCCGGGCAACCTCAACAACGCCGGTTTCGGCACGCGCCTGAACATGACCGCCTACGACCGTTTCAACAAGTCGATGGTGTACTCGCTGGATAACCAGCTGGAAGGCAAATTCAACGTTGGCGGCCTGGAAAACACGGTGCTGTTCGGTGGCAGTTTTGACCGCACCTCCTTCAATCAGGATTGGAACGCGGGCCTGGTTGGGCCGATCAACATCTATAACCCGGTTTACTTGCGTGACCCGCTCACGCCGATCGCGGTGCAAAACACCCTGCTGGAACAGCAAATGAAAGGTGCTTATGCACAGATCCAGAGCAAGTACGACCACTGGCTGTTCCTGCTGGGCGGTCGACAGGATTGGGTAGACAGTGATTTTCGCGACAAGGTGGCCAAAGGCAGCAACATCAGCTCCGAGGACAAGAAGTTCACTTACCAGGGCGGCATGATGTACCAGTTCGACAACGGCCTGACGCCGTATGTCAGCTACTCGACTGCCTTCGTGCCGGTGCAGCAGATTTCCAATTCCGGTGCGCCGCTGGACCCCATCACCAGCAGCCAGTATGAAGTGGGTCTCAAATACGAACCGATTGGTTGGGATACAGCGATCACTGCGTCGGTCTACGACCTGCGCAAAAAGGACGACACCTACTTCGACGCCACGACCGCCAGCTACCGCCAAGTGGGCGAAAGCCGTTCCAAAGGTGTCGAACTGGAACTCAACAGCAACCTCACCCCCAACCTGAACGTGACGGCTGCCTACACGTATACCGATGCGCGGATTACCAAGGACGCGGCGACTTCCTTGGTCAAAGATCATCAAATGACTGGCGTACCGCGTAACCAGGCCTCGGTCTGGGCAAAATACCGCTTCCTCGAAAGCAGCCTCAAGGGCCTGTATGTCGGGGGTGGCGTGCGTTATTTCGACAGTGCGTTCGCTTACACGGCGCCCACTCTTTACGGCAAGCTCGATGCCGGAGACGTCACATTGGTGGATGCAGCGATCGGTTATCAGATTGATCGGAACTGGACCGTCGACCTGAACGCGAAAAACCTCTTCGACAAGGAATATGTGTCTGGCTGTAACGATGCAGGACGCTGCTACTGGGGTGAAGATCGCACCTTGCTTGGCTCGGTCTCGTACAACTGGTAAAGCGACGCAAGAGGCTGTGGATAAGTTACCCACAGCCTCCTGCGTTATTTACCGATGCAGAAACTTGAAAAAATGCGCCCCAGCAGATCATCGGAGCTGAACGCACCGGTGATTTCGCCCAAGGCATGCTGCGCCTGACGCAAATCTTCAGCCAACAACTCACCGGCACCCGCCAGGGTGAGCTGGGCGCGACCGTGTTCGAGTGACGCGCTGGCGTGGCGCAATGCTTCAAGGTGACGCCGGCGAGCACTGAAGCTGCTTTCCGATGTTTGCTCGTAGCCCATGCACGCCTTGAGATGGTCGCGCAGCAACTCCAGACCTTCACCCGCAGATTTGGCACTCAAACTGATGGTGACATGGCCATCCTCGCTGACTTCCAGGGCAATCGCTTCGCCCGTGAGATCCGCTTTGTTGCGGATCAGCGTTACCTTGGCCGGATCAGGCCGCACTTCAAGGAATTCTGGCCACAAGGCAAACGGATCGAGGGCTTCAGGCGCACTCGCGTCGACCACCAGCAGCACCCGATCTGCTTCGCCGATGGCTTTCAATGCTCTTTCGACACCGATTTTTTCCACCTGGTCGTCGGTATCGCGCAGGCCCGCGGTATCAACCACGTGCAGCGGCATGCCATCAATGTGGATATGTTCGCGAAGGATGTCCCGGGTCGTACCGGCAATCTCGGTCACGATCGCCGCTTCACGGCCCGCCAGTGCGTTGAGCAGGCTGGATTTACCGGCATTCGGTCGACCGGCAATCACCACGGTCATCCCGTCCCGCAGCAGCGCACCCTGGCCTGCTTCGCGCAGTACTGTGGATAACTCGTCGCGCACTTTATCGAGCATGCTCAGCACGTGGCCATCGGCGAGGAAGTCGATTTCCTCCTCGGGGAAGTCGATAGCCGCTTCGACATAGATCCGCAGGCCGATCAGTTGCTCGGTGAGGTTATGCACACGCTGGGAAAACGCGCCTTGCAGAGAACGCAGGGCATTTCTTGCGGCCTGTGCAGAACTGGCTTCGATCAAATCGGCAATGGCTTCGGCCTGAGCCAGGTCGAGTTTGTCATTGAGAAAGGCGCGTTCGCTGAATTCCCCCGGCCGGGCCAGCCGGCAACCCAATTCCAGGCAACGCTTAAGCAGCATGTCCAGAACGATCGGGCCGCCGTGGCCCTGAAGTTCCAGCACGTCCTCACCGGTGAAGGAGTTGGGGCCCGGGAAATACAGCGCGAGGCCCTGATCCAGGACCTCATCGTTTTCGCCAAGGAACGGACCATAGTGGGCGAACCGCGGCTTCAGTTCGCGACCGCTGAAGGCCTTGGCTGCAACGCTCGCCAAAGGCCCGGAAATACGGACGATGCCCACGCCGCCGCGACCTTGAGCGGTGGCGACGGCAGCGATGGTTTCACGAGGAACGCTCATACACCGGTATCCAGACAAAAGAGACAGATAGCAAAACGCCCCACGAGGGGGCGTTTTGAGTGGTTATCCACAGTGTAAATCAAGCGGCTGCTTTGGTAGCCCGTTCGATTTTACGCGTGATGTACCACTGTTGGCTGATGGACAGGCAGTTGTTGACCACCCAGTACAGCACCAGACCCGCCGGGAACCACAGGAAGAAGAAGGTGAAGATGATTGGCATCAACTTCATCACCTTGGCCTGCATCGGATCCGGAGGCGTTGGGTTCAAACGCTGCTGGATGAACATGGTTGCGCCCATGATGATCGGCAGGATGAAGAACGGATCCTTGATCGACAGGTCGGTAATCCACAGCATGAACGGCGCTTGGCGCATTTCAACGCTTTCCAGCAGAACCCAGTACAGCGAAAGGAAAACCGGCATCTGCACGAGGATTGGCAAGCAACCACCCAGCGGATTGATCTTCTCTTTCTTGTACAGCTCCATCATGGCTTGCGACATTTTCTGCCGGTCATCGCCATGTTGCTCTTTCAGCGCGGCCAGTTTCGGAGCCACTGCACGCATGCGTGCCATGGATTTGTAGCTGGCGGCCGACAGAGGGAAGAACAGACCCTTGATCAGCATGGTCAGGAAGATGATCGACCAGCCCCAGTTACCGACAATGGCGTGGATGTGTTGCAGCAGCCAGAAGATTGGCTGGGCAATGAACCACAGGATGCCGTAGTCGACGGTCAGTTCCAGACCTGGGGACAACTCTTTCAGCACAGCCTGGCTTTTCGGGCCGGCGTACAGCACTGCGCTGACTTCACCTTTGGCGCCTGGCGCAATGGTCAATGCCGGAGCGGTGTAGCCGATGATGTAGTTGCCTTTGCTGTCTTTACGGGTCTGGACGACGTTGTTTTCGCCCTTCGCCGGAATCCACGCGGTCACGAAGTAGTGTTGCAACCAGGCAACCCAACCACCGTTGACGGTTTCTTTCAGCTGGCCTTTGTCCATGTCCTTCATGGACACTTTCTTGTACGGCTCGTTACTTGTCCACAGGGCTGCGCCCAGGTAAGTCGCGGTACCGGTGGCGGTGCTGGAAGACGGATCGGAGCTGGCGTCGCGCTTCAGTTGGGCGAACATCGCACCCGACCAAGGCTTGGTGCTTTCGTTGTCGATCAGGTAGGAAACGGTTACGTCGTACAGGCCACGTTTCAAGGTGAAACGCTTGATGTAGTTGACGCCGTCCTTGCTGAACTTCAGGTCTACGACCAATTGGTTCTGACCGTCAGCCAGTTGGTAGATCTTCTTCTCGGAGGAGTAAACCGGACGACCGGCAGGACTTGCGTCCGGGCCGTCGACGCCGATCAAGCCGCTTTGCGCCAGATAAGTCCGCTCGTTGCCATTATCGAACAGCTGGAATGGAATTTCCGGATGGTCCTGGCGACGTGGATACAGCGGCAACGTCAACTGGGCAACATCACCACCTTGTGGATCGATGGCCAGGTTGAGCACATCCGTTTTGATCTGGATGAGGTCTTTGCTGGCTGCTACTGCGGTTTCAACAGGTGCAGTGGCGCTGGTATCGCTTGCGGCGCGTGGAATGTCGTCACTGACAGAAGCATTATTGCCAGTCGCCGTGTCCGGTAGACCCGGTGCGGTAGTACTGGAAGCAACATTCTGAGTCGGCAGGGCAGCCTGGCCATAGTCCTGGTTCCATTTAAGAACCATAACGTAGGACACGATTGCCAGGGCGACGATCAGGATCGTGCGTTTGATATCCATGATTACTCGGCCATCGAAGAAGAACGGGAGGTAGGGATAGATGGAACCGGGTCATAACCACCGGGATTCCACGGATGACAGCGACCTAAACGACGAAAGGTCAGCCAGCCACCGCGCAGAAGGCCATGATTTTCTATGGCTTCATACGCGTAGCAGGAACAACTGGGGTAGAAACGACAGTGGCTGGCCATCAGGGGACTAATGGCATAGCGATAAAACTGGATCGGAACGAGCGCCAGTTTACGCATCGGTACTGTCTACCCCTACAGTTTCGGTTTTGACTGCTGGTACCGGCGTGCTGCGTGCCAGACGCTTCCAGAGTTTGCCGAAATGCTGAATCAATTCGGGGTTTTCTACGTCACCCAAACCTTTGCGCGCGACGATAACAATGTCCCAGCCGACCAGTGAATCCTGGTGCAGACGGAACGATTCGCGCATCAGACGTTTGAGGCGATTGCGCTCGACGGAGAGCTTTACGCTCTTTTTCCCGATAACCAGCCCGAGACGGGGGTGATCAAGATCGTTGTTGCGCGCAAGGAGCAGGAGATTTTTCCCCGGAACCTTGCCGGTAGGGGAGTCAAAGACTGCCTTGAAATGCCGGGGGGTAAGCAAACGCTTTTCCCGACTGAAGTCCTGACTCACCTCCAGTGCCGGATTATCAAACTGCCAGACGCGCACGACCTTTGGCGCGACGACGCGACAGGACGGCACGACCGTTCTTGGTAGCCATGCGAGCACGGAAACCGTGGGTACGAGCGCGTTTGATAGTGCTTGGTTGGAAAGTACGTTTCATTGTCGTGTTACCTGGTTCGTCCACAACGGGCCGGAATGGCCCCCGTTTTAAGAGACCGGGGATTCTAGAGAAAGCAAGCCTCTAGGTCAATTTCCAACCAGCGTTTCCTTATAAATAGATCTCCTGAGGTTTTGTTCTCGATTAACCGGCCATTAGAAATAGAAATAAGAAAGGAATTATTTAAAGCTTTTCTGTAAAGCTTATAAAAGCTAGGCACGCGGTCTTCTGTGGATAACTGCCTTGAGCCCTTCTAAACCGCGCTGTACAGAGAATGACAACTACGGTGGAAAACAGGGGGCAGGCTGTGCTGCGCTGTCGGATAACCTGTGTGTGAAAGGGCTCTTTATCCACAGGCTGGTTATCCACCGAGTTTCCCCCCTACTTGTGCAACGATCTCAGGCCCGGTTATCCACAGAGCTTATGCACAGACCGTTGGTCGTCTTTTTTGCGTATAAAACGTTGATTCTTATTGGTCAGTGGCGAACCTTCGTGTGGATAAGTCGGCGTCTGGTCGCTACAATGGCCGCTTGTTTTTGCCTCACCGGCTTTCAACTTAGGGGATATCCGTGTCAGTGGAACTTTGGCAGCAGTGCGTGGAGCTTTTGCGCGATGAGCTGCCTGCCCAACAATTCAACACTTGGATCCGTCCACTACAGGTCGAAGCCGAAGGCGACGAGTTGCGTGTCTACGCACCGAACCGCTTTGTTCTCGACTGGGTCAACGAAAAGTACCTGGGTCGTGTTCTTGAACTGCTTGATGAGCATGGCAATGGCCTGGCGCCGGCGCTTTCCTTATTAATAGGCAGCAAGCGCAGTTCGGCACCGCGTGCCGCACCGAATGCGCCGTTGGCCGCCGCAGCGTCTCAAGCTCAAGCTGCACAGGCGCCCGTGAATGCCCCTGCGCCAGCTCCGACAGCCAGCGCGCCCGCCAAACGCACGACGCAAAAAATGGCTGAAGTCAGTGAGGAGCCGTCTCGCGACAGCTTTGACCCGATGGCTGGCGCCAGTTCGCAGCAGGCCCCGGTTCGCTCCGAGCAGCGCACCGTGCAGGTTGAAGGCGCGCTCAAGCACACCAGTTACCTGAACCGCACTTTCACCTTCGAGAATTTCGTCGAGGGTAAGTCCAACCAACTGGCCCGGGCTGCGGCCTGGCAAGTAGCGGACAACCCGAAGCATGGCTATAACCCGCTCTTCCTTTATGGCGGCGTTGGCCTGGGTAAGACCCACTTGATGCACGCGGTGGGTAACCACCTATTAAAGAAGAACCCGAATGCCAAGGTCGTTTACCTGCATTCGGAGCGTTTCGTGGCCGACATGGTCAAGGCGTTGCAACTGAACGCGATCAACGAATTCAAGCGCTTCTACCGTTCGGTGGACGCCCTGCTGATCGATGACATTCAGTTCTTCGCCCGCAAGGAACGTTCGCAGGAAGAGTTTTTCCACACCTTCAACGCCCTGCTCGAAGGTGGTCAGCAGGTCATTCTCACCAGTGACCGCTACCCTAAAGAAATCGAAGGCCTTGAAGAACGCCTCAAATCGCGCTTTGGCTGGGGCCTGACGGTAGCCGTCGAGCCGCCCGAGCTGGAAACCCGCGTCGCGATCTTGATGAAAAAAGCCGACCAGGCCAAAGTCGATCTGCCGCACGACGCTGCGTTCTTTATTGCCCAACGGATTCGCTCCAACGTCCGTGAGCTGGAAGGCGCGCTTAAACGCGTGATCGCCCACTCGCACTTCATGGGTCGCGACATCACCATCGAGTTGATCCGCGAATCCTTGAAAGACCTGTTGGCGCTGCAAGACAAACTGGTCTCTGTGGATAACATTCAGCGTACCGTCGCCGAGTACTACAAGATCAAGATCTCCGACTTGCTGTCCAAGCGTCGTTCACGCTCGGTGGCACGTCCGCGCCAGGTTGCGATGGCGTTGTCCAAGGAATTGACCAACCACAGCCTGCCGGAAATCGGCGATGTGTTTGGCGGCCGCGACCACACGACTGTTTTGCACGCGTGCCGCAAGATCAACGAACTTAAGGAATCCGACGCGGACATCCGCGAGGACTACAAGAACCTGCTGCGTACACTGACTACCTGATAAAGGCCAATTCGTCATCGCCCAGCACTTCGACGCCGATCCCGGTGTTGATGCCGTAGTTGAAGGTTTGATCCAGCCATT
>NZ_JBNNWE010000125.1:0-13971 GCF_050280905.1 Pseudomonas sp. NPDC086278 | reverse complement strand
GCCGATACCGGCATTGGCGCCGATCAGGCAGCTGAGTTCATGCTGCGATGATGATTGCGAGCCACCTCGGCAATGCGTTCACGCATTCCGTCTGGCAGACGTACGACGAACTTGTCAGCCGTACGGCTGGAATAAATTGCCTGTTTCAATGGGCGCATATATTTAACCGGTTAGTTCAGGGAAGCGGTTCTCGGGATTGGCCGCAGGATGTCTGATAGGACAAGCGCTCTGGCCAAATGTTCAACCTGAATTGATAGAGGCTCGCATCATGCCTCAAAGCAGCCAGTTCATTGGCGTCAATTCTGTGACAAATATTGAACTGGATAAAGGCGATATGCCAGCACCAATTATCAGAAATGCGGACTGGTTAGAAAACTTTCCCACGCCCGCATCGCTGATCGCAACGCTCGCGCTACAGGTGATGTCCGAGGACGCCTGAAGAAGCTTGCACTGCGGATTCGATCCGTAGTCCTTACCTTGTACAGGATAGTGGCAAATGGCCGATTTACTAGAGGCGAGTGTCTAGTGGGGGAGGATTCAGGATGGATGGCAGGCTGATTTGTGAGATGTGGCCGTCTTGAGGCAGTAATGACGGCTTGGCCGATGCTGTTTGATAACGATGCTTCTATGGCCCGAGTGGTGGATTCTACGAAACAGACTGCCGAGAGCTGAGGGGGAGAAATTCGGATGCATTGTCGAGCCTTTGACGATCTCACCATCACTGGCGCCTCGCACCTCGCTCTCAAGTCTTCTTGAGATCAGCGCAGTACCGGATCGAACTTGATTCTTCGCCCCGCAATTAGTGCCAGCACGAACAGCGCGCTAAATAATCCGCAAGCGACCAAGGGCAGGGTAGTTGCCGTGTTTTCAGCCAACGCAAAATGAAGAATGGCGCTCAATAGGGCAAGAACGAAAAATCCTGCGGCTGATTTGGACATGCTGTGCTCCTGAGGTGTGATTCAAAACACTAATGTTTGTGCGGGTTGCGTCGGCAGCGAACTGCTCTCTTGGCTGGCTCGCTGGTGACTGATATGGCCCATCTGGTCAGTCATCACCGCCAATTGTGGCGCACGCTGTAATTGAAGGTAGTGGGGCATTCTCTGAGCGACCTGCACCTCTGTGCTCTTGGGAGCAAAATGAAAGGCAATTAGAACGGCCAAAGCAACTGCATTCGAGAGTAAAAGGGCGCGGTTCATGAGGCTGGCCTCCCAAAGTTCTATAGGAGCAGCGAAAGCACCCGGCGTGCCAAGAGTCTAATGGGTATTAAGTCGTTTAAAAACAAGGAATTAAGGTGTTTCATAAGTGTAGAGGCATTGCAAATTGCAATGATGGCATCTTCAGGGGATGCAAATTGCCCGGTAAATAGGGCTACGCATCTGGAAGGTGCCTGCCTACGGTTAAAAAGGCGGAGGACGACATGACAAATGCGGGGCCGCCCGTTACCATGCTCGCCGTCCATCACGCCGCTGCCTTTTGCGGGTGATTAGTGTCTCAGTAGCTCAATTGGATAGAGCATCCCCCTCCTAAGGGGAAGGTTGGCAGTTCGAACCTGCCCTGGGACACCATAATTATCAAGTAGTTAGCGAAACTTGGTGTTAGATTTTTCGATTATCCTTGTTGCTAGTCCCCACTTTGGTCCCCACTTCTCTGCACGTTCATTATCGAGAGATCCACCAAGGAACCATGGTTGTTTTGGTCGATTTCCGAAACTGGTGCTAGTCGTTCTCAATTTCTTTGAATTCCATTCCAATTGAAAAGTCATTTGCGCTGCAGTTGATCTCGATACGTCAGAATTGGCCGGCACGTTTGAGCAGCCCATGTAGGGGCGGCTGACAGAGATAAAGCCTTACAAATCAACAAGCATACCTTTGCTTTGAGCCCGGACACCCCTCCACCGAACAGCCCAAAAGACTTACAACGTGCCAAGACGTAAGAACAGGAACTCCCAGCCTGGCTCCGCCAGCAAGCCAGAAAATTTCGGGCTGCTTAAAAAAACCCGCCTGTCACTCATATCTGCAACCGGTGGTGTTTTCTTGGGGGCCTATACCAGCCTTATCACTGGTTACGTCGGACCTTTTCTGTCATCGGTTGTTGAATGGACCCAGGATCACGCTTCGCCAATGCCGGCCGACCAACAAATCGTTGCCCAAGCCTACTTCTTCATTTCCCCAAAGCGCGGTGCCAGCCATTCTGGCGAGGTGATGGGTGTCTCGTTGAGGGGGAGCGACTGCCTCAAACCAGGCGGTGCCAGTGATTACGACTTATATGAGCTTGGAGATGAAGCAACCTACACCGACGCTCTATTGCGTGCCACATGTCGACCCTCAGGCAAAACAAAGGTAACCATTACCCCACGCAATGGCAGTCCTGTAGTGCTGTTCGACGGCTTCATCGATGGCAAGACACAGGTGGAGATTGGCGGGGTTGCAGGAAGCCACGAATACGGGATGCTCACGCTCTCGTATGTCGGCACAAACGAGCCAACCGGGCCGTTTGTATCTGTCAATCAGACTTCCCCGCTTGCTGAAAACCAAAAGTAAAAACGGGGCGAACTCATGACCGCCAGCAGCGCAGTGCCCACCGTTTCGTCTGAGTTGGATGAAGACGGATGCCCGATATCAGGCAGATCCAAGCTTATCGGTGTGCACCTAGTGTGTTGTTTTACAAGCAATGTGAATCGCCCCTAGTTTCGTAGGCACCTCCAAGTCTTAAAATGAGGCTCATTAGGAGGTGCCACGAGCAACCAGCGTTATCCCGGAGAATTCAAAATTCAGGCGGTCAACCAAGTGATCGAATAGCCGCTTCCTATCTCGGAGGTGGCTGCGCGATTGGGTGGCCGTGGTGCTCACTCTGTTTTTACGCCAAGTCATTGATTGGCCAAAAAGTCGCAGATGACTAGCGATGTGGCCATCGATGCATTGCTGATGATGGTTTGGAGACGTAACCCGGGGCGATTCAATTTGGGGTAATATTCCTAAATATTGAATACTCGGATGAATTCTAAGGCGTGTCCTGCAGCAGTTCCTCCACCGCCTTGTTAGCGTGCTCAGTAATTTTAGCTTATGAAGGCCAGGTAAGGCTTGATCATCGTGATTTTGGCGCCACCCATGTCAGCGATGAATCCTCGTGCTGCGCTACTGCAAAAAGGAAAATGGATGTTCAACGCTTCCCTACAAATGCATTCCAGTTTGACGGTTAATGACTTCACTCTGCCTCTCAAGTCCCCGATCTTCACGGCAACGAGTCCATTAGCAAGTCTTGTGTGTTCGATGGCGAACTGGTCAATGCGCGCCCAGATCAGAGCCTCAACAGCGTGCCGCAAAAACCAATCTTTTGAGCGCTCGACGTGCGCCGTAGCGGAACTCACGGGCAACCTCACCGTGTCGTTCAAAGTAAACCCCACAAGTGCCGCCGTGGTTACAGCCCGACAGTGGCACCGTAAGCGCGCACCTTTTTTAAGAAATTGAAGACTGTCACGTGAGGCCACTTTTTCCTCACGTGTCGCTCACCATTTTGACTAGGGAACAGTTATATGCGCCAAAGGGATTTAAGATTCACCTTTTCCGTGCTGTCCGGGCGGACCGAGTTCGAGGTCGTAGAGTTCACGTTGGAAGAGGCGCTTTGCGAGTCTTTTCGGCTGACTGTCGAGCTTGCCAGTGACAACTCCAACATCGATTTTCAGCAGGTACTCGATCAACCAGCGCTGCTCACGATCTGGCAAGGCTCCATGGCTGTCCGTTACGTTCATGGCTTGGTGTCCAGCTTCACACAAGGCAAAACCGGGTTTCGACGCACGCGTTACCGAGTCGTAGTCGAACCTCAACTCGCCCGGTTGGCCCTGAGCTCCAACTGGCGCATATTCCAGCAAAAAAATGTGCCCGACATACTTAAGTCCGTGCTTACCGAGCATGGCGTTATGAACTATGAACAAAACATCAACGTAGAACACTTGCCCCGCGAGTACTGCGCTCAGGCCGGCGATACCGACCTCTACCTGTTCGACAGGCTTTCTACCGAGGAAGGCCTTTTCTACTATTTCAAATTCGACGCAAGTACTCACACTCTAGTTCATGGCGACAAGCTCTATGTCCAGGAGCGCATTCAGGGTGGGCCGGTGCTTTACACCACACAGCCAGCAGCAGATGCCGAGCATCCGGTGCTCTATGCGTTCAGTTACACCGAAAACGTCCGCACGGCTGAGCAGACGCAGCGCGATTACACCTTTAAACGCCCCACCTTCGATCAACAGCAAAATCTTGCCGGTGATGACCTGAACCATCAGGCCCAGGACTACGAACGTTACGATTACCCTGGACGCTACAAGGCCAGTGCTGTCGGCAAACCTTTTACTGAAAATCGCCTACGTGGTCATCGCCGTGATGCGCAGATTGCAGTGGTCGAAGGAGATGATCCTCGTCTGACTCCCGGCTTGTCGTTCCAGCTTACTGGTCACCCTAGAGAAGATTTCAACCGGTGGTGGCGTTCGGTCCGAATCACCCATAAAGGTGTACAGCACTCCAGCCAGCAAGAAGAGTCTGCCGGCGCGGAGATGGGGGTTAGTTACGACTTTACCGCCGAGATCATCTCTGAGGAAACAGAGTGGCGCCCTGCGCCGATGCCCAAGCCCCGTATCGATGGGCCACAGATCGCCAGCGTGGTTGGGCCTGAAGGCGAAGAGATCTACTGCGACGAATGGGGTCGGGTGAAGGTCCAGTTCCCATGGGATCGGGAAGGCAAGAACAACGAATTCAGCACTTGCTGGATCAGAGTGTCGCAAAACTGGGCCGGTGCGGACTGGGGCCACATGGCGATTCCGCGTATCGGACAGGAAGTTATCGTCGACTACCTCGACGGGGATTGTGACCAGCCAATCATCACTGGCCGCACCTACCGCGCAACCAATTCACCGCCGTATCAACTCCCGAATCACAAAATTCTGAGCACCATCAAAAGCAAGGAATACAAGGGGACCAGGGCCAACGAGCTGCGCATCGACGACACTACCAAGCAAATCAGTGCTGCATTGATGAGTGATCATGGCAGTACTGCGTTGCACCTTGGCTATCTGACTCACCCGCGTCCAAGTGGTGGAGAGCCACGCGGTGAAGGTTTCGAGCTGCGCACAGACGAACATGGCGCGCTGCGCGCAGCCAAGGGCCTGCTACTCAGTACTGAAGAGCAACTGAATGCCAGCGGTGGGCATCTCAATCGTGCCACTGCCGTTCAGGTATTGGAGGCAGCTCTTCAACTGGCTAAAGAGTTGGGCGACTACGCCGCAGATCATCAGGGTGTTGGCCATGACACCGAGCCGCAGAAGACGCTCAGTGAGGCGGTTCGTGACTTGGGTAATGGTGCCAATGATGAGTCTGGGAAAACCAACGGTGGTAAACCTGCTATTGCCTTGAGTGGTCAGGCCGGTATCGCGGCGGTGTCTCCCAATAGCGTCACCCTGGCTGCTGGCGAGCATATCGATAGCGTTGCGCAACAGAATCAGCAATTCACCTCGGGCCAAAAATTCGTAGTTAACGCAGGCACCGACTTGGGTCTATTCGCTCAAAGCGGTGAGATGCGACATATCACCCACCAGGGACCGATGCTTCTTCAGGCTCAAAAAAACAACATTAGCTTGGAGGCGGATCAAAGCGTGGAGATTAGCGCGAGCACTCAACACGTGGTGATCTCTGCCAAGGAGCACATCACCCTGACCTGCGGCGGTGCCTACCTAACTCTTAAGGGAGGCAACATAGAACTGGGTATGCCCGGCAATTTTATCGTCAAGTCGGCCAAGCACAGCTTTATCGCCCCAGCTCACGCGTCCACCGTCTTTAACACGTGGGCCCAAACTCCGTTCAATGAGCGAGTACGGGTGGTACGCAATGGGACGCCATTACCGAATTACCGTTACGCACTTACGCGAAGTGATGGTGCCCGGGTGGAAGGCGTTACTGATGGTGATGGTTGGGCCGCAATGCAGCAGGGTCTCACGACTGAAGGTTATGAGTTTCATCTGCTTGGTCCAAGTGAGACATGACAATCATGCAAATCCCTAATATCGGAAAAGCCAGAATCTACATTGAAAGTCGTCAAAACAAGGCAGGGAGAGCCTAATGAGTGAGCCAACAAGGCCGGTACCAACCCAAATTGGCCCAGATGGGAACGTTACCGCACGTGTGACCATGAGCCGCACATCCAACAACGTCCGCGCTGAACTCAACGCACCTCCGGACCACGCCATCCCGATTATTTTTGTGCCCGGCATCATGGGCAGTCCGTTGTTGGCGACGGGAGCCAACGCCCGCATCATGGGCAACGATAATCGATGGGCGTGGTTTCCTGACGATGCTGCTGGCTGGGTGGCGGGAGTCACCAAATGGAAAAGCTACAACAGTTTGACCCCAGTTGAACGCAAGCAACTACTTGACCCGCAACTAACCCGCGCTCTGTCAAACCCTCAGGATTCCGATCTCGAAACGGTGAGCAAATTTGTCAGCACGCTGCCGGTTCAAGAGGCAAGGAATCGTGGCTGGGGATCCGTGTCGCTCGATTCTTATGGGAGCATTCTCAACTTCCTTGAAGTACAGCTACGTTTCATTGCAACACCGGAGGGCAAACCCTACCCAGGGGTTATGGCTGCGGTGCCAAATAATGTTTCGGCTTGGGGCGAGCTCAAGGGCTACAGCCCACTGAAACCAGAAGCATTGAAGGCTGCGGCTGAATTTCGGTACCCCGTGTATGCGGTGGGCTACAACTGGCTCAACTCCAATGCCCAAGCCGCTGACTATCTTGCAGGTCGAATCCAAGCCGTTCTTGAACGATGCAGAAAAGAGCTGGGTATTAAGTGTGAGCATGGTGTGATTTTGGTCACTCACTCCATGGGTGGATTAGTGGCGCGCATGTGTGCCAAGCGCAACCCAAACCTGATCCAAGGCGTGGTTCACGGTGTCCAACCAGCCATCGGTGCAGCAACCGCCTATCGTCGTGTTCGAGCGGGATGGGAGGATATGGCAGGGGCCATTGGGCTCGGCGGGACTGGCAAAAAGATCATGCCAATCTTTGCAAATGCTGCGGGGCCCTTGGAGTTGTTACCTAATCAGCGTTATGGCGCTGGTTGGTTGAGCATCACTTGCAATGGAAAAGAATTATTTCAGATGCCTACTGGGCCAGATCCATACACGCAGATTTACTTAAAGAAGAACGCGTGGTGGAAACTGATGGATGCCGCCTGGATAAATCCAATCGGGAATTCATCCCCAGGCACGCTAGCCAGTGCGTGGAGCAACTATGAAAAAATGCTCAGTCAAGCAAAGTCTTTTCACGCTGGGCTAGGTACTTATTATCACCCCAACAGCTTCGTTCATTACGGGGCAGATAGCAGTCATCAGGCGTTCCATCGAGTCACATGGAAGCTTGGCACTGGAGTTATCCCTTCCCATAAGCCAGGAATGCCCGCTACCCCCGTTCCGACGCCCTCACGCGAACATGCTTTGTCTCTACGACTGAGGGGTGAAAATCACGAAGGGCGAGCGTGGATGGTTGATGACATCAGCGAGGACCAGTTGATTAACCAGTACGGTGTGGGAATTGGCCATAACACCCGTGGTGATGGTTACTTCGCTGATCTTCAAGGCCAGGATCAAGCGGGCGACGGCACCGTGCCTGCACATGCCGCCGAAGACGCTGCGGAGCAAGCAGTGTTCGCTGCCCGTATGACAGGCTATGACCATCAGGGCTCCTACAAGAACCGCAACGTACAGAACTTAACGCTGTATTCGGTTCTGAGAATAGGTGCCAATGCCAAGAAGCTCTCGGCATGATCGTTCGCCGCCATCTTCTAATCGTTGCCCTTGTAGTCTCAATACTGGCGGCGTCCGCATACGGATGGCACCAGTGGCGCTTACCCCATTCCAACCAGAGCCATACCATGAGTGACTTGACACAAAATATGCAGACCTACTGCGTCGGTCGTTTACTAATCGACCTGCCAAAAGGGACCACTTGGACCTCCCAAGCAAGTGGCGCGCAATTAGGCAACATGGCACTTTCCGTGACTACTGGCGTTACCCAGCAGCAATACGACGAGCTAGTTGAGCATCGATGGCAAGAGGTGCTGGCAATCAAGACAGACAACAATGGAAAAGCTTATTTGCGACCCTCGGAACGCGTTGCAACGCCCGAGGGAGGAGCCGTCTTTGTCTATGAGTTTGAACACGTGGATGGTTTGGCTGAGGATGACGAGACTGTTGTTCAGCAGCTTTTTCACCAAGCCGAAGGCTATCTATGGCGCGACGGCGCTCTCTTTAAAATCACACCATCACTCAACAGCAAAGATGCCATTGCCAAACTGTTTCCTCGACTGCATGCGCGAGCAGCGGACGAAATACCGAGTCGCCCTGGCTTATGCTTGAGCGGCGCATTTGTGGATGGGTACTACGACCTCGCCAGTGGTGATCAGGAAGAAGTGAGCTGGGGATTTACGTTGCCTCGCAACTTGGGCGTGGTAGTGCGACACGGAATGGTGTGGGAGCCTGAGCAGCCTATGCTTGAACGGCGTCGTGAAGCCGACAGGGAAAGTGCTGGATTGATATCTCGCATGCTAGCGGACCCTGGTGTCGTTGCTGGGCGCAAAGAATATCGAGCGGCAACGCGAGTTGTTGGAGAGCTGGATGGCGAGGAATACGTCATGGGTGGAACAGAAGGCAAAGGTCCACAAGAATTCAAAACCAATGTTGGTGGTGAATGGAACTTTGTCGGACGTGGAGCTCCTACGCCATTGCCAAGTGTTAATTTGGGTATGGACACTACCTATCTGACATCTATAAAACCATCGGCACTGGGCGAGTTTCCTAATTTTGAAGATGTATCTGGAGGCCCAACCGAGGCAGAGTTCTTCGAGACCTGGGACGCCATTGTTGAAAGCGTGCGCTTTCGTCCAGGAGCCCTGACACCACCATCAGGTGGAAAACCCCTCATTAGTCCTTCTAGCCCAGTGACATCAACGGTGGTCAGCAAGCCAGGAACAAATGACTACGCTCTGGAGGAGTTTCTGACTGGGCTATCACCTTCCCAAGACTGGATGGATAAGCTTTAGGGCTGATCAGCGCTTGGTACATATCAAACCTTTGAACGCACACACGGATGGAAAAGTAATGCACCCACCTACCACCGACCCGATCAAACCGGATTACTCTCGAATTACTGTCGCTTCAGTCCTAGTCGTGATATTCGGCTTGCTGTTCATGGTGTTGCGTATCGCTCAGCAGAATTACATGATGGCCATTGGCGCAGTCTGGGTAGCGAACAGCCTGACAATGGTCCTGCATGCGCTGTATTGGCAGCGCTATGGTTTGTCGGGGCCATATAAAGTTGCTGTTGTAGCTCAAGGTCTGATTACGATCGCCCCGCTGCTGTTCGGACAGTCCGGTCTAGCACTGATTCTTTTCATGCTGGGCGGAGAGATCCGTTTTTGGTAGTGCAGGTGGGCAGGTCAACTAATCGCGGACATCCCGATAGTTAATTCAGGCAATCTCCCGTTCGCAAGAAGTATGCGAGCAACTCCCCTGGGGTCATACAGGTCCGCAGGGGCCCGTCAAGCAAGCAACCTTTAAGCGTTTACAGGTCAGCTTCGTTGGTGCAACTCAAAGGAAGAGATATGGATATCATTCGACTCGGCGACTCCACCAACCACGGCGGAACCGTAATTGAAGCTTTCAGCCAAACTGACTTATATGGCAAACCCATGTCTGGCGTGGGGCATAAGGTCGACTGTCCTAAATGCAAAGGAACATTTCCCATATCTGAGGGAAGCGCCACGCTGGATGTCGGTGGTGTGCCCGTAGCGCTCCACGGCATGAAAACCGCCTGCGGTGCCAGCCTGATCGCGAGCAATCCCAACGGCAACGCCGATAGTTGAGAATTGCAGAGGGCATTTTTGATGGTCACTTATCCTGTGCTGCATTTGAGTCTAATCAACTAAACGAAGCTTTTATGTCAGAGAAACCACCGCTACATGTGGTCCTAGACCGTTCCAAGCGATTGCGCCAGGCCACTGAACGTTTAGGTTTGTCGAGCCATGAAACCCTTTGGTCTGGTTGGCATGTGAAATACCAATTCACTTGCTTGTACGGACACCTCTTTAGCACGACTCCCGTCACGCTAATGAGTCCGACCGCCAAAGGCTGCCCAGAGTGCAGCGCGCAGCGCTCCATGCAAGTTTTGCTAGATGCGGTCCAGTTACAGGGAGTGTCTTGCCTTTCTACGCAGTGGAAGGGCGAGAAAAGCCTGTACGATTTTTATTGTGGATGCGGCCATCAATGGCAACGCAATGCCAGGAATGCCTTGCGCCATCCAGGTTGTCCTGCCTGCGTTAAACGGGCTCGCTACCAGAAGACTCGCTTAACTGATGGCCTTGAAAGGCTTCAAAAGGCTGCGGAGAAAAAGGGAGGTCGGTGCCTGAATCAAACCTATTTGGGAACGGGCCGACGTCATCAGTTTATTTGCGCTCAAGAACATACGTGGTCTGCCATGGGCCATGAGATCTTACGAGATTCATGGTGCCAGCGTTGCGCAATCGAACAGTCTTCTAAACAACGCTTGAACCCGGAAGGATTCGAGCGTCTTCGAGCTATCGCCGCTAGTCATGGCGGGATTTGCTTGAGTGATGGGGAATATCTAGGTGTACGACAGCGTGTGCTTTTTCGTTGCAAAGTTGGGCATGAATGGGAAACGCTTGGCCGCCGGGTGATCAGAGGCACGTGGTGCCCGATATGCAGCATTGATAAGCGACGATTAACGCTGGCTGATGCACAGAACGCGGCATCCGCGCACGGAGGACAGTGCCTTTCAATGGCCTATGAGAATAACGCTGCGTACATGGAGTGGTTGTGTCATCGAGGCCATCACTGGCGATCGCCTTTGGCGGTGATACGAGCTGGTCATTGGTGCGCGCAATGTGCCGTCATTGCGCGAATCAGCAACCGTAAATCTAAGGCGCTGATGCGCTATACGGCTGTTTTGGAGTGATAAAGGCAGTTTTTTGTGCTCGATCTACTGTTGCGGCGATTCACACCATCAGTTGCACAGCCAGGAGTTCTTGATCAGACCGAGCAGTCGTTGATCGTCCTTGCGAGCAGCTCGTATGGTGGGACTCAGGGGCAAACAGCAGGTACAAAGAACGACTTACCAAGGACGGTTTTTTCGTTGCAAGCCCGGTTAGTGACCGGGCTTGCAATCCCACAGGGAACGCTTGGTGCGTGAAGCTTACTAGCGCGGTAAGCGTTCTGCGAACTCATCTTGAATCAAGTGCAGAATGTGGCTGGATATGAAGCCTTTATGTCGGAAGCTCTTGAGACCGCTTGCGGCTGAGTAAAACAACCTTGCTTTGATCCCACTCTTTCTCTGCGTGCAAGCAGTCTAGGTATCTACCCCATAGTCCTAGCGCAGCCTGTTTTTCTGGTAAATAACTGTACCTGTCGTAGTGGACAGACTGCACATCGTTGCGTCCATGAGACAAGATCCAGCTTCGTGTTTCTTTGGTGATTCCCAAGGAGGCCATCAGCGTTTCAGCGCTTACGCGCACATTCGCGTAACTGAAGTATCGCGTTTTACCAGCCCCACTCAGAGCTTTTCCAGCATCGCTAAATCGCTTGCCTGCTGTGTCAGGACGAATGCAGCGCCGGCCAATACAAAACGGGCCCGGCCCAATTTTGCTCTCCAACAATGGCATCAGGATTTCTTTAATTCTGGTGGTCAAGGGTAGCAGGTGATCCCATGCTTGAGTCTTTTGCCCTTTTCCGTCGGTAAGGTGCAGAAGGTCATCGGACGTATCCTCCCAGGTCACACGGAGCAGCTGCTCCAATCGTTGGCCGCCCAAGTAGATTAAACCTTTGCAGATCGCCATCTCTCGGGGAGGCAGGGTATCCAAATGACGTAAAAGCTCACCAAACTCTTCTGGCGTCAGGGATTCAGTCTGACCGCCGCGTGTATTCGCAAGGGTAGGGACCTTGGTAGCCGGATTGACCCCGATATCGAAAATTTTCGAATCGCTTACGTCTCGATCCAAGGAGAGGTGTGCCTTACTGCCATAGCTGAATGCAGCCTTTAGATATCGGTGGACGCTGGCAGCTGTTGACCGCATGTCAGTACTGGCCGTTTTTGCTTTGTTCCCGATACCTCGACCTTTAGGCTTGCGTGCGAGTAGCGCGCTCATCACTAAATGAATGTCTTCGCCGGTGATGGACTTTGCTGGACGCGTCATCAAATCTGGGTGGTGTTCAATCACATGCGTCTGAAACAGACGCTCGACTTCTTTTGCCTTAACCTTGCCGCGAGCGGTCAGATCTTTGACATATGCATTTAGTAGTTCTTCAAAGCTACCTTGTCGGGTCGCGAGCTGCTGGGCGAGCACTACGGCCTGTCGTTGTGTTTTCTCTTCGGCTGCTCTGGCCGCCAAGTGCACCTTAACGTCGCCGTGCTCGGAAGCAATCAATGCCATCTCTGCCGCTTTGTCGCGTAGCTCAGACAGCGTCAGCCCCGGCGCTCTGGCGCTCAAGCGATACTGGCCCAGAGAGATCATCGTGTCCTTTGCGTTGAGCCGATAGCGAAAGTAAGCGCTGATCGCACCACTTTGGCTGCGCTTGAACAAAAGGCTACCTCGGGAACGGCCAGGCAAGCTTTCCGTCAACTTGGATGCTAGCGGCATGCCCTTAAGCTTTTGATCGTTCACGCTTTTGTCAGCAATGTTGGTGGCCAATTCTAGCCCCCACTTCTCATGATGCAGAACGCTACAAGGAGAAACCTCGAGACACAAGTAGAATAGATAGGCCCCTTAAAAACAGAGGTTTGTGGTGTTTCAGGAAGCGAGCGGAATCAAGCTGACTCACCAAAGCATATGCCTCCTAAGGGGAAGGTTGGCAGTTCGAACCTGCCCTGGGACACCACTAATTCAACGACTTACGCACGATCCATGGAAAGGTAGCTGCTTCATGGGTGCAGGATGGGTGCATTTGGCATTCCCTATCACTGCACCAGCCAGCACGTACTGCTAGGCATCCTTGATAAAAGTCGGTGTGGGCAACGAATGCTCATTTCTTAAATGACCCTACCGAGTTCGTGTACGCACTGTCGTTTGCGTCCACAGCTGCCAGCTATTTTTTTGAAAGCGATTACTGGGCACTCCTTCAGCTTGATGCTTCGCCGTGCCTTAAAAGGAGTGCGTGGGGAGAGCGTCTACTTGGCATCGCTTCAGCGAAAGGCCCGATCTGCTTAGCCAGTGGAGTGGGCTTGCCCAGGCCTTGTCCATGTTGACGAGATCACGGACTGGCTCAATACCGCAAAAGCACCATTCATGACGCCACCGAGCCGACCCACTCACAAGTGATGGTCGGCCTGCGGGCGTCGAGTCTATAAGGGTTGTTTTGGCCTCTCAAAGCACCCCGGCACAATGCTTCCGTTTCCGCCGATGCCGATGTCCGGCATCCAGTCGGGCGCAGTTGGCTGTGTTCCAGGCTAAAAACTCTTTTTGTTTAGCGCATTCCATAAAGCGTCCCGGCCGCTGACACCGATTTGTTCACGTGCCTTGCCCCAAACCGCTGGCCTTTGCTGCCCGCAGGCTGAATGGTGAAGGTTGCGTCGAAATAGATGGGGAAGGGATGGAGGCTTGTAGGAGGTTTTTTCTTTCGGTGACATGGGCTGGGGGGATTGAATTCTTGTTCTATATAGAAGGATGCAGGCTTCCTTTCGGCCTGTCGTAGGTTATTGATAGAAAAGCCAAATCATCGCTTGACGGCAGATTCTGGACGTCTATAATTCGCCCCACTTCCGGCGCAGTCGAAACGGGAAACTCCTTGGCAAACAATGAGTTACGCAGTTTTCGGCAGCAAGTTGCTTCAGGTCATCGAAGCCGAAAGGGAGTTGAAAAAGAGGTGTTGACAGCAGCGAGTAACGCTGTAGAATTCGCCTCCCGCTGACGAGAGA